>JAZUOQ010000244.1:0-14751 GCA_045604775.1 Eubacteriales bacterium | reverse complement strand
GAGCATATTGACAGGTATGAGCCTTTTATGAAAAGGCTGGCCGAGTCGGGTTATGTAGCTTTTGGTCATAATCATATAGGTCACAAAAACTCCTCTCCCGATGATGAACTTGGTTTTTTCGGTTATGATTCGGGGTACCGTATACTTATAAATGATACTAACCTGTACGGAGATACTGTGCGTGAAAAGTTTGATACATCAAAGCATTTTCTTTTTGGACACAGTATGGGTTCATTTGTGTCACGGCTTGCTGTTTTGCAACAACCGGAGCGATTTTTGGGACTTATACTCAGCGGTACGGGCGGTCCGAATAAACTTACCGGTGCAGGTTTGTGGCTTTGTAATTTTGTAATACTGTGTAAAGGCGGACGTTATATATCACCTCTTTTATATAAAATGATTTTTGGAAATTACAACGACAGATTTAAGGATGACGGACCGAGTGGTTGGTTGTCAAATGATACGGAACAAACATATAAGTATAAACAGGATAA
This sequence comes from Eubacteriales bacterium, assembly GCA_045604775.1. Classification (GTDB taxonomy): domain Bacteria; phylum Bacillota; class Clostridia; order Oscillospirales; family QAKW01; genus RGIG9041. Next base: position 14,257 of record JAZUOQ010000244.1, on the reverse strand, counting down.
GTACTGTACATTTAAATTCACCGCTTGCGGTATGCACGATCTTGTAAAGCTTACTCATCTTTCAAATAAGCCCATATGGTCGTATGCCGTAAGTGAAAAGTTGCCCATATTTCTTATATCAGGCGATAACGACCCTGTTGGTGATTACGGTGCAGGTGTAATAACTGTGTACGAGCGTCTTAAAAAAGCAGGGCGTAATGTAAAAATGAAACTTTATAAAGGTATGCGCCACGAACTTTTGAATGATGTTTCAAAAGAGGAAACCATACAGGATATACTGGAGTTTATGAATGTTTAAAGAAGAACGTCAAAAACGAATAGCAGATATCGTTAATGAAAAGAAATTTTGCAGGATAAAGGTGCTTGCGAACGCACTTTATGTATCTCCTGTCACAATACGCCGTGATGTTGAAGAACTTGAAAAAGCAGGTCTTTTAAAACGCTGTCACGGCGGTGTTTCAGCACACGTTCACACGAACAGAGATGTGCCGCTTGAAGTGCGTGAAAATTCAAACTTACCTGTAAAGGTAATGCTTGCCAAGCGCGCAGCTGAGATGATACAGACAGGTGATACCGTATTTATCGATGCGTCAAGTACTGCATTACATATAATTGATTTCATATCGGCAGACAATGTTACTGTCATAACAAACAGTATTGCGGCGCTGGATAAACTCAAGTCCCGCCACATCCGGTGCTATTGTACAGGCGGTGTTCTTGTTGAAAATTCACTTGCGCTTGCCGGTAATGTAGCAGAACGAACGGTTGAAAATATGTATGCTGATATTATGTTTTTTTCGTCACAGGGAATTGATGAAAATGGTGAGATTACTGATTTTTCGGAAGCTGAGACTTCACTGCGCCGAAAAATGATAGAGCACGCAAAACGTGTGGTGTATTTATTTGACAGCACAAAACTCTCTAAAAAATATCTGTTTAGAATTTGCAATGTAAATGAATTATATGAATATATAACAGATGCTGATATAAAATTTGACAGCAGTCGTTTATGACTGCTGTCAATTTTTTATAATTGTACTGTTATGTTTCCGTTTTGGGATTTTATATCGAAATCTTGAGTAAGTACACCTTCTGTAACTGAAACACCATAATCAAAACCGTCAAATGTAAATGACAGGGTGTTGTCATTAACTCTGGCATCTGTAATAAATGAAAGGTTTGTAATTTTATTATTTTTGTTACCGAAACTAATTACATTTTTGCCGTATACTTTATCTTTACAGTATACGGATTGTAAAGTAAGGTTTTCGATATTGCTTTTTATATTTATTGTGCTTTCTTTCAGAGTTATTACCGCGTGTCCGTCTTTGTTAGATAAAACAACTGTTACATTACCGTCTTTTTCAGTATAAGTGATATTATCCCACGTGATATTTTTTTGTCCGTCAGTAAAGAAAATACCTGCACGGTTATTGGTGTCTTTGCTGTATATTGCACCGTCCATAACTGGTAGGTTCCTGAACTCACATGCAGTGGTAGTACATCTTTTTTTGAGATAATGTTCCTCATATCTGTCATCAAAAATGTACATATCGCGGAAGCATACCGTGCCGTTGTCCCAGAACAGATTGACTCTGTAACGGTTGGTATAATACCAAACAGATTTATATCTGTCGTATTTCCAATCGGAAAGCGCTTTTAAGGTAGCGGGCGGTGTTGTTTTGAAGTTATCACGATACCATTTGCCGCTTTCACACAGCGTCATTACCTCGAACATACCTTCTTTTTCAAGTTGCTCTATGCGTTTAAACTGATATTCAATACCTTCACCCATTCGTGGCCAACCAAAACTATTTTCTTGACCTGTTTGTGTATACTGGAACGAAATTCCCGAACCGTCAAAGGTATCTTCAAAAAATTTATCAAATCGGTCCAGACTTGAACCTGGCAACGAAGCAGGTTCAAGTGTTGGGCATTTAGTTATATTGTAGTCTATTGACTGATAATCATATACATAGATAGGGTCGCTACCGAGCATACGGAAAACAGGTAGGTCAATCTGATTTTCTTTTTTGTTGGCAGGACAGAACATATTGTTTACACTTGGATAGTATGCCTGATTGTAATATCCGCCTTGCATTGTGTATCCGTCAGTACCCACCTGATCGCGACAGATGCAGCAAGCGCTGATGTTGTATTTATCAGCAAGATACTTCATTGATATAGCATCGATGTGCCACGAACCGACGGAGTCGGGGTATTTGCCGTAGGTTTTTTTAAACTGAGCCATTGCTTCGTCAATAAGACGCAGGCGTGTTTCGGGCTCATAACCAATTAAAAATCCGACATCGTTATACCAGTCCCACGGATATCTGCCGTGCCATTTTTCGCCGATTTTTTCTACAAGCGGCTGAACAACCTCTAACCAAAGCCCGATCTCACAAAAATCTTTGCAGGTATCCATCAGATCTAAAAAGCTTTTATCAATAAGTGCGTCATACTGGAGTAAAAATGTACCTTTAAGGTTAAGTTCGCGCATAAGACGTATCTGTTCTATTACCGGCTTTTGCAAATCGGTATCTCTCGGGCGTGGTTCAATACCACGTACAAAGTTAATAATATTAACAATGTTTTTCATTTAAGCCTCCACAATTATATTTTCGTTGTTAAATTCTTCCCACGATACAGTATCCTCCAAATTGTACTCTTTGTCAAGGTATTGGGATGTAATTTTTTCATAAACGCTGTAAAGTTGTTTTGGTATCTCGTAAACAAGTACCGTGTCACCAACATATTTTGACAGATGGTAACTGTTGTCTGATACAAGTATTTCACATGCGTATTCGGAGAACAACTTATCTTCGCTGCAACGCTCAATGTCTATGCTGTAGTCATAATTGATATTTACTGAGTTGTGATGTACTGTGGGTTCTGTTTCATCCAGAACAAGTGTTATAGCAAATGCTTGTTCATCATTTAAATAACTATATTCATACTCATATGTTTCGTAGTTATACAATCCGAATCTGCATTCCGACATACTAACACCCTCGGTGATTTTTTTGTACATTTCGTCGTACAGTTCGCTTTTACAGTAGTAAATGCCGTTTGAATAATCTATAAAATTGCGGTCATCGTCTGTATAAAACTCACTGCTATATAGTTCACAAAGTAATAGCGGAATATCAGCATCTGTTACATAAATTTTTGTTAAGGTGCCATTGTCTTTTAAAGGGTGAAGTGTGTCGCAATCGGGAAGCTTTTGGTACACTGTACCGTCTAATTCAAAAGAACTGTGTTCCTCTGTCAGCCAGAAACCGTGATTTGCACGCATTTCACTTAGGTCGACACAACCTGTGAGGGTTAGGCAGAGCACACACAGAATAAGTACCGTTAAAATTCGTTTTATTTTTTTCATAGCGTTACTCCAAGTTAAGTTTTTTGTGAATGAAATACCGTGTTATGCAGTAGTATAAAACATTTAAGATTACTTCCAACACCATTGTTGCACAAAATGTGATATGAACAAACTCGGTCATATGTGTTTCTGCCCACAAGCCGATCATATTCATCGGTATAATGCCGGTGCTTATAATAATTACAAGCACAGTTGACAGTACCTGTGTAATAGCGTAATAGACAAAGTAAACTACAACAGCGCCAATTACGCGGTTTTTCTTAAATGTCTGACCGATAGAAATACAGGAATAATACAAAAGGTACTGAGTCATTATTGTCAAGAGTATAATGATTATTACTTCGATTATGTAGAAAACAAGGTTTAAACCGATGATAGAGTATATATCTTTTAACATAAATATTGCGGCTTTTACTATTTCAACAAGCAAATCACCCGATGATACAATACAACCTGACACAAGTATCAACAATACGCTTAATACAGAAAACATAAACGCGGTAATAAGTTTAACCGATATATGCTGATTTGTTGTTACAGGCAGGGTGAAGGTGAGATATCCTTCGCAGGAAAACAGGTTTTTGTAAAAGCGCACTATGCCGAATATAAATGGCAGGGCAAATGCTGCGATAATTGCCACACCGCAGGCGATTGATGAGGAAACCTTGACTATTGTGTATATTGTACCTTCGGCGCCGATAAGCCATATGAGTCTGTTGACTACCGATATGCCCAGTAATATTATCTGCATGGGTATCCATACTCGAAGCCATGCGAGTATTTCGTGTTTAAAAAGCTTCTTTACCATTTGAATACCTCCCTGAAAAGTTCATCGACACTTTTTTCGTGTTCTTCTCTTATTTCATCAACTGTTTTGTTGAGAACTATATTACCGTCTTTTATAAATATAACAGTATCCAGTATTTGTTCGATATCCGATATCAAATGCGTCGATATAAGAACTGTAGCATCGGGATTATAATTGTTAATTATTGTTGATATTACATAATCACGTGCAGCAGGATCGACACCGGCAATAGGCTCATCAAGTATATACAATTTTGCATTTCTGCTCATAACAAGTATAAGACATACTTTTTCCTTGTTGCCTTTTGACAGGGTTTTAAGACGTCTTGTCGGCTCGATACCCAGCCTTTCAAGCATTTCATACGCACGTTCGGGACGAAAATCACTATAAAAATCCGTGAAGTATTTAACTATTTGATCTATTGTCATCCATGAATTGAGATAACTGTTGTCCGGTAGATAAGATACAACGCTTTTGGTATGTGTACCAATCGGCGCACCGTCTATTTCAATGTTGCCTGATGTGGGCGTTAAAAGCCCGTTAAGCAGTTTTATAAGCGTTGTTTTACCCGATCCGTTAGGGCCAAGAAGACCGACTATACGTCCGCTTTCAAGTGTTAGATCTACACCCTTAAGAGCCTGTAGTCTTGAGTAGTTTTTTACTAAATTTTCGCACTTTAAAAGTACACTCATACATTCCACTCCTTTACATATTGTATAACTTCGTCGGTTGTCAGACCGAGTGAAATCATTTCATTAAAATACACTTCGGTTTTCTCACGGATAATCCGATTTAAAACCTCTTTTGCTTTTTCGGTATCATCTCCAACATACCATCCGGAACCGCGAACGGAATATAAAATACCATCACGTTCAAGCTGCTCAAAAGCACGCTGCATAGTATTTGGATTAACGCCTGCGGATACTGCGGCATCCCTTACCGACATAAGTTTATCACCCGATGAAAATTCACCCGATGCAATGCCGACGCAAAGCTGCTCGCATATCTGCGGACAAAGCGCCCTATCTTTGTTAAGTTGCCATACCATTGTGTCACCTCCAACTGTATTACTTCATTAATACAATAATACAGTTTTTGCAATTTGTCAATAGAAAATAAAAAATTACTGACTGATTTTTTAGTCAGTCAGTAATTCTATTAGTTTGTTGATTGCAAAATCCACAGAAGAAAGGCGAACATTTTGTCTGCCCAATGCACCGAATTGTACCGTTTCGGTAACGGTTTTTCCATTGATGAAAAAACCAAAACATACCATACCTTCCGGCTTAAAATCGCTTCCGCCCGGTCCGGCGATACCGGAGATGCCGACGGCGACTTCGGCATTTGATACTTTTGAGGCACCTATTGCCATCTCACCTGCTACCGTTTCACTTACGACACCATATTTTTCAATACTTTCGGGGTTTACTCCCAAAAGCTTTATTTTGGCTTCATTTGCATAAGTGACAAACCCCATATCAATAACATCACTTGTACCCTCAACGCTTATAAGGGTAGACGACAACATACCTCCTGTACAGGATTCTGCACAGCAGATGTGAAGATTTTTGCGTTTTAACAGTTCAATAAGTTTGCGCTCTTTCATAACATTTATCCTTGTATTTTTTTATATTGTATCATATAGTTTTTAATTTTTCTACTCTACTGTTACGCTTTTTGCGAGATTTCTTGGTTTATCAACATCGTTTCCGCGCTCTTTTGCAGTATAATATGCGAATAATTGCAAGGGAATGCTTGCGATGATAGGTGCCAGCATACAGCAGGGTGCTTCTATTTCAATTTTATGTGTGCAAAAGTCGCTGACATCTACATCCGGATAAGTGATGCATATAGCTTTTGCACCGCGTGATACAGCTTCTTTGATATTGGATATGGTTTTGGGTATCCGCTCTCTGTCTGTCATTACGGCGATAATAAGAGTTCCTGTGGTTACAAGCGAGATTGTGCCGTGCTTAAGCTCGCCTGCAGCATATGCTTCACTATGGATATAAGATATCTCTTTTAATTTTAACGAGCCTTCTGCACAAACGCACAAGTCCTGTCCTCTGCCTATAAAAAATACATCTTCCGATTTATAATTTTGCTTGGCAAGCTGTTTACATTTCTCTTTTGTTTCAAGAGCTTTTTCTATATATTCGGGTGTATTTAACAGCATTTTCATATACTCTGAGTATTTTTGACTTCCGATTATACTTTTTGATATTTCAAAAGCCAACATATATAAGACCGTAATTTGACATAGATACGCTTTTGTTGTAGCGACACATATTTCGGGACCGGCGAGAGTGTAAATGACCTTGTCTGCTTCTCTGGCGAGGGTGCTTCCGCGTATATTCACAATTGCCAGAGTTTGTGCACCTCTCTTTTTTGCCAGACTAAGCGCTGCAATTGTGTCAGCAGTTTCGCCTGACTGAGATATTGCGATTACAAGATCGTTTTTGTTTAGTATGGGATCTGAATAACGGAATTCACTGGCAATATCGGTATTTACGGGTATTCGCGCAAGCTTTTCTATTGCATATTTTCCGAGCATTGCTGCGTGCATAGCAGAACCGCACGCGACAATGTGTATTCGTCCCTTTATATCCGGACATATTCCTTCAAACATTTCTGTGTTGTTCACGGTTTTACGAATAACAGACGGCTGTTCATGTATTTCTTTAAGCATAAAATACTCATATCCGCCTTTTTGTGTATCCTGTTCAGTCAGTTGTGAATGATGTATATGTTTTGAGTGAATTTCGCCGTCTCGGTCGGTGAAACGAATGCTGCTTTTAGTTATAACAACTGCCTCGTCCTCGTCACACAGGTAATAGTTTTTTGTGTGTGGCAAAATTGCTGTAAGATCTGATGCAATAAAGTTTTCGCCGTCACCGATTCCTATGATGAGCGGGCTGTCGCGCCTTATTGCAAACAAAGTGTCGGGGATGTTATCAAACATAATTCCCAAAGCAAATGATCCGCGTATTTGTGTAATGGTTTGGTATATAGCTTTTAACGGATCGCCCTTGTACAGACTGTCAATCAAGTGTGAAATAACCTCGGTGTCGGTATCTGAAATAAATGTACGTCCGGTGTTTTCTAACTGCTTTTTCAGTTCACGGTAGTTTTCAATAATACCGTTGTGGACAAGCGTTACTTGCCCGCTTTTATGCGGATGAGAATTGATGTCGTTTGGTTCGCCGTGTGTTGCCCATCGGGTATGTCCGATGCCGCACCCACCCTGTATATTTGTATTTTTTACAGTGTGCTCGAGTACCTCGACTTTGCCCGCTTTTTTGCATATGATATTTTCTTCTCCCAGTACCGCAATACCCGCCGAATCATAGCCTCTGTATTCCAACTTTTTAAGCCCTTTAATCAGCACATTTGCTGCGTTTTTATAGCCTGTATAACCGATTATTCCGCACATATATATTTCCTCTCTTAACTTGTTATTTGTTAGTATAGCCAAAACACCGCTTAAAAATTTATGAAAAATAGACAAAACTTATTAAGGCTGTAATTTTTATTGTTAAAATCGTGACATTGTCATTGACTTTTACTGCGCGATAAAATATAATATCCTTGTATTAATATCTATTATGATAACAGTTTTTATTCACTGGGAGGTTTTTTCAAATGACAAAGACAAAAAGACTTCTGTCTGCAGTTATTACCGTAATAATGCTTTTGTCAATGCTAACAAGCTTTAATGTGGCATCGGCAGGCGGTGCGGCAGATTCTGACTTAAAGGGTGCTTCGGCGGTAAATACGCTGATTTATAATCCTTTTAAAGGCCTTAAGACAAATCCTGGCTACGGTGTTTCTGTTCCCTCGGGCATTATATTTGTGTGCTCTGAATGGAACGGTGTTGAAAAAGGTAAAACCGTTTATATGAAATATCTTATTGACGGTGTTGAGCATGTTTATAAGGCACAGATGGGCATAAACGCTTTTGCTGATGGTGATGATGCTATTGTAGCCGTGGGCAAGGATAACCTTGTATTAAAATACGGTGCAGGTACATATGAAGACGATGTTAAACTTGAATATAACGGTCTTAAATTCTACGGCAGCTATGCAGGTGTTGATCCCAACGCTTCCATACCCGGCGAAATAAATGTAAAGACCATTGCTGCAAATGCTGCGCGCGATCCCGATTATGAGTCTGTACTCAGCGGTGTTGCATATGAGTTTACTGTTGATTCGAATAATATACTTTTTGATGGATTTAAAGTAACAGGTCTTGATGCTTCTACTACAAATAACAACAGAACAAAGACATTTAAAATCGCATACAGTGCCAAAATCACTGAAAATATTTATTTCCAGAACAATATTTTTGATAGTTGTAAGCGCGCATTTGATGCCAACCGCGGTTATAACAACGGTGTTTACATCAAAAACAACCGTTTTGTAAATTGTAACGACGGTCAGATTCTTCAGGGCGGCGGCGGTATGAGCGATATTATTATGGAGTATAACTATTTTGAAAATTGCTCAAGCCATCTTTTCTGGCTCAACTCCTGCGGTGCATACTCGGCAGAGGCACTTCTTTCGTTTTCAAACAATACGGTTTATAAGTGCGCAAAAGCAGTTTATATAAACTACGACAACTCAAATATGGGTACAAACCTTGACTATAAGCGTATTGAGAATAACGTATTTACAGAATGCGGTTCCGCACAAAAGAGCATAGTACACGCTTCTTATTATTACGAATACTTTAAAAATGCTTCCGATACCGATCCTACAGTAATCACAGACACAGGTTCAAAAACTTTTATCAGTAAAAATACATTTTATAATATTCCCGATAATGTAACTGCAGTTAATCTCGTTGGCGGTCAGAACTTCTCCGGTGCAGATATAAATTACTCTGTTTCGGTAATCGGAAACAGATTTATGCTTGAAGGCAAAAAAAGTTATGCTGTTAAGTCTACTGTTGACGGTATTGTTGATGCATCTAACAACTTCTTTGGTATGACAGTTAATGGCGCTATACAATCAGTTTCGGCAATCGGTGATTATTTTGAGTCAAATGAGGATACAATCCTTATAAAACTGCCGTATTACACCGATTTTGATATGACAAAATTAGGTGGTGCGATCGCGCTTAAGGTTTACAATAAAGCTGATTTATCAGATTTTGATGATATCAAAATCAACAACGATAAGGCTCAGATAATCTGTGATGTAGTTTCGGGTTATACCGAAGACGAGATCAGTCTTAAAGGTCTTTTTACAACTTCAAGTGTGAGTGATGCTATTGATGTTGACTGTATCGTATTCAGTGACTTCCTTCTTACAAAGCCTACAGATGATATGTCTTTAAAACTTATGGATGAGATTACAAGAGGCTATCTTGTAGTAACACACATTCCTACAGGTATGACTATCAAGTATTCTCTTGTTGTAAGTGCTGACATTGATAAAACTAAAACTGAGATAAGGGAAATCACCTACGGTGTAAAGGATATTCTTTATGAGGATGCAGATATAGACGGTACGGTTTATAATATCGACCTTCCGTCAAATATGGTAAACTTCCCGTTTGAACTTCTTGTATCCCCCGGCGCCAAGTACAAAGTATATACAGACCCGGAATATAAAACTGTTTATTCCGATAAAGAGGGTTATATTGCTCCTGACCGTACCCTGTCACTCTTTATTAAAGTAACTGCGGCTGACGGTAAAACAACAGAAGACTATACATTTAATATTAACAGACCCGGTTCTACTGATTATGATGCAAGAATTTTCTCGGTAGTTTCACCGGAACAAAACATCCTTTTATTCAATAATAAACGTAAAACAATTTCTTATACACCTTTTGCTCTTACTTCGGCAGAAACTTTTGATTTCAAGGTGTCTGAGGACGCAACATATAAGATATATAAGAAATATGATGAAAAGACCGGTAAACTTTCAGAGGTTGTATCAACAGCAGATGATATAAAAGAACTCCCAATCGGTGACGGCTTGGGTTATTACTACGTAAATGTTGAAAGCAAATATGGTTACAGCCAGATGTATACTCTCATCATTTACAATGATGTACGTTCTACAGACAATGTAATTACAGGTATCACAGGTCTTACCAGCGGTATAGAATTCTGCGAAAACAATCATATTGAGATTGAAGCATCTGTTACTCTTACTGCTATAAATGCTCATTTTGAAACAAACCCGTTTGCTGATATCAAGGTTTATCCCACAGCTGATAAAACCTATGCACTTACACCTTCCAGCACATATGAGTTTATAAATAACAGAGAAGTTGAAATTCGTACATTCCAGCTCGGTATTGAAAATAAGGTTGCTTATTATTGGGTTGATGTAACATCGGAAGTCGGTGAGACAAACAGTTATACGATAACAATTACCAAGCCGGCTGATGCTGTATCATTTACTGATATAAGCGGACACTGGGCAGAGAAATACATTAAAGATGTATCTAATCTCGGTGTTATCAATGGTTATCTTAACGAACAAAAAGGCACTTATTATTTCTCGCCGGACGCAAATGCATCCAGACAGGAAATGGCAGCGCTTCTTTGTCGTATGATGGGTATTGATGCTCTTAGCTTTAAGAACGAGACACTTGGTTCGGTTTACGCTGATTCCAGCGATATCGCTGACTGGTCTTACAACTATATTAAGGGTGCTTACTTCCTTGGTATTATGGTTGGTTCTAAAAACGCTGACGGTGATACAGAGTTTCTTCCCGATAACAAAATAACACGTCAGGAATTTTTCCAGGCTGTTTCAAATCTTATGAAACTTGATGTTAACGCCGCAAAAGATTATGATCTTTCAAAATTCAGTGACGCAAAGCAAATTTCAGGTTGGGCATTACCTGCTACTAAAGCTGTTGTAAAAGCAGGTATAATCGAAGGGTCTGACGGTAAACTCAATCCCAAATCCAACATTACAAGAGCAGAGATAACTAAGATAATATCAATTATTAATACTATTTCAAAGGACGTTAAATAATTAATTCATAATCGGCCAAGTGTGTTACAACACTTGGCCGATTATTTTATGTTTTTGTGAATATTTTTTTAAAAATACAAAATTTGCTTGCTTTTTTAAAAATAAGGTATAGTATATAGATACTAAAGGAGAAAAAACTATGCTTCAAATTAAAAATGTAAAAAAGAAATTTGTAACAGGTGATTTGACTCAGACCGCGCTTGACGGTGTTACGCTTAATTTACGTGACAATGAATTTGTCGCAATACTTGGTCCGTCAGGTTCAGGTAAAACAACACTTCTTAATATGATTGGCGGTCTTGACCGTTATGACAGCGGTGATCTTGTAATTAACGGTATTTCAACAGTAAAGTATAAGGATAGGGATTGGGACTCCTATCGTAACCATACTATAGGTTTTGTATTTCAAAGCTATAATCTTATACCTCATCAGTCAGTTCTTGCGAATGTTGAACTTGCACTAACTATTTCCGGAATCAGCCGTAAAGAGCGAAAAAACAGGGCGCGTCGCGCGCTTGAACAGGTTGGACTGGGTGATCAGCTTCATAAAAAACCCAATCAGATGTCAGGCGGTCAGATGCAAAGGGTGGCAATTGCCCGTGCACTTATTAATAACCCCGATATTTTGCTTGCGGATGAGCCGACAGGCGCACTTGATACTGAAACAAGTGTTCAGGTAATGGAGCTTCTTAAAGAAGTGGCAAAGGACCGACTGGTAGTAATGGTAACTCACAACCCCGAACTTGCCCAGCAGTATGCAAACCGTATTGTAAAACTTCGTGACGGTAAGATAATTGATGATACCAATCCGTATGTGATTGACGACAGTAAACTGGAAATGCCAAAACACAAAAATATGGGCAAGGCATCAATGTCGTTTATGACTGCTTTGGCGCTTAGTTTTAATAATTTACGTACTAAAATTGCACGTACTACCCTTACTGCATTTGCAGGCTCTATCGGTATAATCGGTATTGCACTTATATTATCTCTTTCTACAGGTGTAAATACGTATATTGATAATATTCAAAAGGAAACAATGACTTCCTATCCGGTATCTATTGAGGAACAAACAATTGACTTGTCTTCTCTTATGTCAATGGCTGATACCACAAACCCACATTCGCCCGATTATCAGCCGGATCATAAATTGGATGCTGTGTATTCCAACCCTTCAGATATGGAACTTGTATCTGAGGTGACTACCAGTATAACCGAAAATAATCTTACGGAATTCAAAAAATATCTTGATGATGAAAACAGTGAGATACATCAGTATATAGGAGAAAACGGTATAGCTTATTCATATGATACGGCATTTTCGGTATACACCTATGACCCCGAGGAGACTCTTGTGAATACTGATGGAAGCACCGTGAACGCAGATTCTGTATATACAATGTCAAATGAGATGATGACTGAGATGATAGGCAGAATGAATGGGTTTGAGGAAATTGTTCCGGGTGCTGACGGCGAAATTGTTTCAGTGGCAGTTTCTGATTATTATGACGTATTATACGGTCATTGGCCGCAGAAGTATGACGAAGTAATACTTACACTAAATGAGTATAATGAAATTGCAGCTTCAACACTTTATCAGATAGGTTTGCTTCCCGCTTCGGAATATAAGGATATCAGCGCTAAAATTCAGGCCGGCGAAGAGATTAATCTGGATACTGTAAAGTGGACTTATGAGGATATCTGTAATACGGAATTTTATCTTATACCTGCGTGTGATTTTTATGTTGACAACGGAAACGGTATATTCAAATACGTAGGTGATGATGATCTTGAAATCAAAAAGCTTCTTGACAGCGCGCTTAAACTTAAAATCAGCGGTATCGTACGTCCTAAGGAAGACGCCAAGGGAATATCGCTTATACAACCGTTTGGTTATACCAAGGCTCTTACAGACTATTTAATTGAATATACTGATGATAGTGCTGTTGTCAAAGCCCAAAAAGATAACAAAACTATAAATATAACAAACGGTTTGGAATTTGCTCCTGAAGATGACTTGGCAAAAATTGCAGATACAAAGAAATACATTTCATCACTGGGTGTTACAGACAAAGCAAATCTCGCCAAAAGCATAATGTCCATGTCGCCTGAAGCCAGTGCGCAAATTAGTATGATGGATGAAACACAGCTTGCTTATATGATGGATAATTATCTTATGGACCCGGAAGATGATGTATTGCTTTCTATTTATGATGCGTATATTTCAACAGGTACCTATGATGAGATGATGGAGGCATATGGCGTGGTAAGCCTCGATGCCCCGTCCGGTATTAATATTTATGTTGATAGTTTTGAAAACAAGGATTATGTAGGTGAATGTATAGAAACTTATAATACAACGGTAGATGAGGAGTATCAGATTACCTATACGGATACAATTGCACTTCTTATGTCGTCTGTTACTACAATTATAAATGTAATAACCTATGTGCTTATAGCATTTGTTGCAGTATCACTTGTGGTCTCATCAATAATGATAGGTATTATTACTTATATATCTGTTTTGGAACGTACAAAAGAAATTGGTATTCTTCGTGCAATCGGTGCATCTAAAAAGAATATTTCTCAGGTATTTAATGCTGAAACATTTATTATAGGTCTGTTTTCAGGTGCAATGGGAATAGGAATAACACTTTTACTGCTCATTCCTGCAAATGCAATAATTCATGCTGTTGCAGGCACTAATGATGTTAGCGCTGTTTTGCCTTTGGTAAGCGCGGTTATACTGATAATACTAAGCGTTATTCTTACTCTTATCGGTGGTATAATACCTTCTAAAAAAGCTGCAAAAAAAGATCCTGTTGCGGCACTCAGAACTGAATAATTATTTAAAAAGCGGTGAGTATTTGAACAAGTCCAGTAAAAACGGACAATAGAAAAAAAGAGTCCCCTATGGTAGAAAAAAACCAACTACCATAGGGGGATTTTTTATGCCAAGAGAATATAGAAACATAAAGGAATACGAAAGAGAAATATTTGCTTTGCGAGAGCAAGGAAAAACAAATCGAGAAATATGTGAAAAATTCGGATTAAATCAAAGACAACTTGAA
>JAZUOQ010000243.1:0-3702 GCA_045604775.1 Eubacteriales bacterium | reverse complement strand
CAATGTTGTTAATTCGGTCACGTGCCTCTTCGGTATTTTCAGATTCAAGCATAGTTATATAACCGCTTTTTACTGAGATTTCTTTAATAAGTTCAGATAACGGAAGTTTATCTTTTTGATGGATAAATTCTTCTATAAGCTCATAAAATTCTCTTAGCTTAAGTGCAGAACGTGACAGTTCAGTAAATGAATGTGCAGTTTTTATTACATCATACATAGATAACGTATTTGCTGTGGCAAGCTGTCTTACTGTTTCAATCGTTGTCTGACCGATTTTACGTTTCGGTTCGTTTATGATACGCATAAGACGCAAATCATCATCTGTGTTATGAACAAGGTACATATATGCAAGTATGTCCTTGATCTCTTTGCGTTCATAAAATCGGGTGCCGCCTATTATTTTGTATGGTATACCGCTTTTTACAAGCATTTGCTCCATGGAGTTTGACTGTGCGTTTGTGCGGTACAATATTGCAAAATCGCCGTAATGCATGTCGTCCTTTGCTACACCGTCCAATATTGTATCAGCAACAAACAGACTTTCTTGATACTCGTCGTCAAGCATATGTTCATATATAGGATCACCGTCGCCAGATGCAGTCCACAGTGTTTTTCCTTTTCTTTCACAATTGTTGGAAATAACATTATTTGCTGCATTCAGAATATTACCGCTTGAGCGGTAGTTTTGCTCCAATCTGATTACCGTTGCATTTTTAAAGCTTTTTTCAAATGAAAGGATGTTTTCTATAGTTGCACCGCGAAACTTATAAATACTCTGGTCATCATCACCGACAACGCATAAGTTACCATATTTGCTTTGTAGCAGATAGATAAGTCTATACTGCAATGGGTTGGTATCCTGATACTCATCAACCATTATATATTTGAACTTGCCGGAATAATAATCTAAAACATTTGGGCACTCCTCAAATAGAGTAACTGTTTTTAGTATGATATCATCAAAATCAAGTGCATTTGAGCGTCTTAATTGTTTTTCGTATTCCTCATAAATTTTGCATATATCATTGTTATAACTGTCATTGCCGAAGTTTGCGGTATAATTTGCAGAACTGATACGGTTATCTTTGCAATGTGAAATTCTGCTTAGTACAGCGCGTGGTGAAAGAATTTGTGGATCAATGCCGAGATCTTTCTGACACGCTTTTATTACTCTGATTGAATCATCTGTATCAAAAATTGAAAAATCATTTGAATATCCGATTTCAGATATGCTACGACGCAGTATCTTTGCACAGAAACTGTGAAATGTAGATGCCCACACTCCACTGCCATCCTCACCTAAAAGTGTATCTATTCGTGTTGTAAGTTCTTTTGCGGCTTTGTTAGTAAATGTAATGGCGAGAATATTATAAGGTTGGCATAATCCTTTGGCAAGTATGTTAGCGATCCTGCTAATAAGAACGGTAGTTTTTTCCGCTGCCTGCACCGGCAAGAATTAGAAGCGGTCCTTCTGTGTGCTCAACCGCTTTTCGTTGCATCTCGTTCATCATAGCCAATCGTTCGTTGATTTTTTTTGATTGCATTTTATTCCTCCATAATTTCAATCTTAGTAATTATATCACAGATACTTAAAACACTCAATATATTTAATTTTTTTCTTTGTTAGTAGTCGCTTTACAAAACTATAAAAGTGTGATATTATTTTATAATAATAATTAAGGAGGCAGACTAATGGCTACAAAAAAAGATAATAATGAATATTTTTCATATAAGGGTTTACCCCTTGTTCGCTGTAAAAATTATATTTACTATGGTGATCCTTCAAAAACCCATATCATTTTTCTTACTGTGATTTCGCAAGACGAAAAAGGTGTTCCGACAAAAGTTTCTGTTGAACTTTTACTTACAGACGAAACACTTCCACCCAATGAACGTCTTTTGAAAAAAAGTGAAAAGAAAAGTCTATATGATGCACTTGATATTGGTTGTGTATGGCTTGAGCGCGCCTTGAAAAACAAGGAGGCTAATAACTGATGATTTACGGTTATGACTATTATTATCCATATGATTATTCAACAAACAGCATTGATTTAAGTTCAATCGCAGGTATATTGGCAGTATTTGGTATAGTGATTTTTTTAGCTATTGCAATTTCTTTGACTGTATACGTTTTTTATGCAATAAGTTTGTATACTTTAGCAAATAAACGTGGTATGAAAAATACATTTTTAGCTTTTATTCCTATTGCTAACACGTATTTTTTGGGCAAGATAACTGATGATATCTGCCGTACAATGAATCAAAAAACAAACTATGCTCAAAAATTACTGGTTTTTAATATAATTTCTGTGGCAGCATCGATTATTCTTTCGCCTTTGCTCTTAGTTGCAGGCTTGCTTAGAAATGTAGCAGTGCTTTTAGTTGTTGTAATGCTGTTTTATCTTTTGATATTGCTTGCTAATGTATGTTACCTCGTATTTTTTTATATCGCTTTGTATAAAATATATAAGGAATATGCGCCGAACAATGCAGTTCTATTTGAAATTATTTCGATTATTGTTAATATTTCACATCCGTTTATTTTGTTCGCGATACGCAATAATAAAAGCGGTTATGAATTGTGGTGTGAAGAACGACGTGTACAATCTGAGGCTTCGGAGCCTGTTGTTGAAAGTACCGAACTTAATGAAGAGGTGCAATATGAGTCATCATCCGATGAACTTGAGGAAGTTGTTATAGAAGTTGCAGACTCTGAGGATAATAACATCAATGATGTTTCGTGTGAGCAGGAGATAGACGCTGTGACTACACTTGATGAATATAATAACCCACAAGAATAAATATAAACAGGTCACATATTTAGATGTGACCTGTTTATATTTTTGAACTTATAAAGTTTCTGTTTCAAGAACTGCATAGTCGCCGTCGTTGCGTTTATATACAAGAGAGGTTTTTCCATTATCTTCATTGACATATAGGAAAAATGTATGACCCAGCATATTCATTTCTAAAATTGCATCTTCTGTACTTATCGGCTTAAGATAAACTTTTTTGGTTCTGATAATGTTGTAATCCTCTTGATCAGTATAATCATCAGAGTATCCTAGAGGTGCATCTTTGTATAACCTTTTTTCAAGTCTTGTTTTATTTTTTCTTATCTGCCTGATGAGGAGGTCTATTATCTCGTCAACACAAGAAGTGACGCTTTTACCCATGCGTTCAGCACGGAAGTACATTCCTTTTTCTGAAACTGTGACCTCCGTTTCTATAATATCGCGAATTTTAGAAACAGTGACTGTAGCGATTGCATCGTCACTGAAAAATTTATTAAGTCGAGTGAGCTTTTTCTCAATCATTTTTTGTTCTTTTTCAAACAATTCTGTTTTTCTGAGATTAAATACTGTTTTCATAGTTTTGGCCTCCGTTAATTATTGATAAAGCAATTCTTTATCAATTACATCATATCACATTAATAACAAAAAATAAATACCTTTTACATAAAATTTAGGAAAAATACATAAAAATATACATAAAAAAAGCAGCTTATTAAGCTGCTTAATCTGTTATACTTTCATAAACTTTTTCATCTGAATTGACATATCCCAAATCCCTGGCTACTTTTTCTACATATTCAGTATCAACCTCGGCTTCCAGAATGTTATTTAATTCTTCATTCTCAGCAACTTTATTTGAAATCTGCATATCAATCTCTTGAATTTGAGCTTTTTTATCGTTTATTTT
>JAZUOQ010000242.1:0-9106 GCA_045604775.1 Eubacteriales bacterium | reverse complement strand
GTGTATAATATCTGAGTTGAAGTTAATATATTTTATCAAGAGTGGCGGAGGGACAGGCCCTGTGAAGCCCGACAACCTGCTTATGTAAGGTGTCAATTCCTGACAGATAAATGTTGTCTCCGCTCTTGTTAAGAGCGGAGTTTTTTAATGAAAGGATAAAACTATGTCTAGAAAGTATTATTTTACATCAGAATCGGTAACGGAAGGTCATCCCGATAAAATTTGCGATCGTGTATCTGATTCTATACTTGATGCAATTATAGCGCAGGATAAAAATGCTCGTGTTGCATGTGAAACTACCGTTACAACGGGTGTTGTTCACATCATGGGTGAGATAACTACCACTGCGAAGGTTGATTATGCAAAGATCGCAAGACAGGCTATATGTGAAACTGGTTATAATAATCCCGAATTTGGATTTGATGGCAACACGTGTGCAGTACTTGTGTCAATTGATAATCAGTCACCGGATATTGCTATGGGCGTTGACAGAACTGATGCGCAGGATGATGCACTAAAAATTGGTGCAGGCGATCAGGGTATGATGTTTGGTTATGCTTGTAACGAAACAGAAGAATATATGCCTGTAACAGCATCTCTTTCACATAAACTTGCAAAACAGTTATCTGCAGTCCGTCGTGATGGTATACTTTCATATCTCCGCCCTGATGGTAAAACACAGGTGACAGCAGAGTATGAGGATGGTGTTCTTAAGCGTATAGATACTGTTGTTGTTTCATCACAGCATAGTGCCGATGTTTCGCTTGATCAAATACGATCCGATATAAAAACATTTGTTATCGATGCAGTTTTACCATCAGATCTTGTGGATGCTGATACAAAAATATATATCAACCCTACAGGCAGATTTGTCGTTGGCGGTCCTGTTGGTGACAGTGGTTTAACAGGTAGAAAAATAATTGTTGATACATACGGTGGTATGGGTAGACATGGTGGTGGTGCTTTTTCAGGCAAAGATCCGACCAAGGTTGATCGTAGTGCTGCGTATGCTGCTCGTTATGTTGCTAAAAATATCGTAGCTGCAGGTCTTGCAGATAAGTGTGAGGTTCAAATTGCTTATGCAATAGGAGTTGCACACCCTGTATCTGTATTTGTAGAAACATTTGGCACTGAAAATGTTAAAATTGACATAATCAATAATGTAGTTGATAAGTTTTTTGATCTTCGTCCTATGTCAATTATTAATAAATTTGATCTTCGTCGCCCTATTTATACGCCTCTTTCCAGTTTTGGTCATATGGGAAGGGAAGAACTTGATACACCATGGGAAGATATCTCACTTTCGAAAGATATCAAAGAATTCGTAGACAGTCTTTAACAATATTTCAACCACCGCATAAAATGTAATGAGGTGGTTGAATTTTATGTTGAAAACAATTTTTATTCTTATGCTATCGTTTTTTGCAGTCATTGGTTTTATTGAGTGTATACTTTCATTTTTAGAGGCTATATCTCTATCAAAGTATAATCAGGTAAGATCTGTAACACTGTTGGCTGAACTAGGCGGCAGAATAGATAATGTTCCGTTTTTACTGAATACACTTATGTTGCAAGCAGAACGTATTAGGTATAAAAATGTCATTTCTGATGTGATTATACGTGATGGAGGCCTTGATGAGCATACATATTCCGAAATATGTGCCTTTTGCCTTGAAAATGATAACATTGATGTAGAAAAATAAATAACAATATGCTATAATAAATTAATACTATAAAACATATAGGAGTAAAAATGTCTGAATTTGAAGATAACATATTAGATGGAATAATAGAAGAAGTGATCTTTGAAAACGACGATACAGGTTACCGCGTTTTTACGGTTAATTGCGACGGCATACTACATACTGCCGTTGCAACCTGTCCTCCACTATACGCAGGTGAAGCAATTACCGCCTCTGGCGATTGGAAGGATCATTCAGCTTACGGCAGACAGTTTGTTTGTGATGACATCGAGAAAACTTTTCCTTATGAACTAGAGGGTATGTTGAAATTTTTGGCAAGTGGTGTTGTAAAGGGTATTGGACCGGCTACCGCTCAAAAGATAGTTGACAAATTTAAAGAGGATTCATTTTATATTATTGAAAATGAGCCGGACAGGCTGTGTGAAATACGCGGTATTTCCAGGGAAAAATCAAAAATAATGTCTGACTCTTTTAAAATAACTCTCGGTATTCGTGATATTCTTATGCAACTGGGTGAATATAATATTTCACCTAACATTGCAGTGAAAATTTATAAAAAATTCGGAAGTTTTGCAATTGATATAATTAACACCGAACCTTATCGGCTATGGGAGGAGGTCGAGGACTTTAGCTTCCAGTCTGCTGATCGTATTGCGCTTGAAAACGGTTTTGAGCCGGACTGTGATATGCGTCTTTGTTACTTTACAAAATATGTTCTTGCTCATAATCTGTCAAATGGTCATTCTTTTTTACCCGACACAAAGTTAGCTCAGATAACTTCTGCTAATGTTGGTGTTGATTATGAAACTGCTTTTTCCTGCATATCTTCCATGATTTCATCTGCTGAACTTTTTGCAGTTAAACTTAAATCAATAACAGCAGTTTATCTTCCTGCTTTTTTTACAGCTGAAAATTACTCTGCAAAAAAATTGCTTGATATTTCACTTGATAATAAATATACAATAAATGATATAGATAAATATATAACTGCGCTTGAAAATCGCTTAGGCATAACATATGCTGATAATCAACGTATAGCTATCCGTATGTCTGTTGAACATAAAGCAATGGTGCTTACAGGTGGTCCTGGTACTGGTAAAACAACAACGCTGAACGGAATAATAAAACTATTTGAAATTTTAGGTCTTAAGGTAACACTTTGTGCACCTACCGGTCGTGCAGCAAAACGTTTAGGGGAAGTATGCAATAGGGAAGCAAGTACTATCCATCGCCTTTTAGAAGTCGATCTGACTAAAGATAATGCTTTTGTTAAAAATGACTCTAATCCTTTGAAAACGGATGTTGTAATAATTGATGAAATGTCAATGGTTGATATACGATTGTTTGAGGCCTTGCTTCGTGCTGTACCTACATCGGCACGTCTTATTATGGTAGGTGATGCTGACCAGCTTCCAAGTGTAGGCGCGGGGAATGTTTTTTCTGACATCATAAATTCTAAATGTATAAATACAGTTTATCTAAATGAGATTTTCAGACAGGCATCCAAAAGTAAAATTATCACTAATGCGCACAAGATAAATCGCGGTGAATATCCTGATCTTGTAAATTCAGATGATTTCTTTTTTGTTAAAAAAACTACTGCACAGAATGTAACAGATGCTGTGTGTGCGCTTGTGTCCGAGCGTATACCTAATAAATATGGCAAAGATGTACTAAATGGTTTGCAGGTTATAATACCTACTAAAAAAAATCTAGCAGGTACTGTTTCAATGAATGCAGAACTTAGAGAACTTGTAAATAGTGCGTCACCCTTAAAATCTGAAGTAATAATCAAAAATCGTAGTTACCGTGTTGGTGATAAAGTGATGCAGATCAAAAACAACTATGATATTCCATGTAAACTGCATAATGGTAATTATGAAAATGGCGTTTTTAACGGTGATATCGGCATAATCGAAACCATTGATGAAAAACTCAAACGTATCACTGTTACATTTGATGACCGCGTTGCAACATATGAGTTTAGTGATGCCGAGCAACTTGAACTTGCTTATGCAATAACAGTACATAAAAGCCAAGGTTCTGAATTTGATATTGTTTTGCTTGTTGTGTCAGATATTACTCCGCTACTTCAGTATCGTAATCTTTTATATACTGCAGTAACGCGGGCAAAACAGGTGTTAATAATTGTAGGTAATGAACAAGTTGTCGGTAAAATGGTCGATAATAATAAGGGAGCAAGCCGTTATTCAGGTCTTAAGCATATTCTTATAAGGCATTTTGAAAAATTATCAGGTGGTGCATAATATGTCTGTGCTATTTCCGGATGCGTGTCAGTTTTGTGGTGCTCTTGTTGATAAGGGTGCGCGTGTATGTAGTAAGTGTGTAAAATCTCTTCCGATTATCAAGGGTGAAATATGTACTCGATGTGGTCTTGAACTTTCAAACTGCTTTTGCAAGATAGGTGATTTTGCATTTGAGTCTAATATAGCTCCATATCGCTACGAAGGTCCTGCAAAGGCTATTATATGCAGATATAAATTTTTAAAACTACCTCAACTTGCAACGCCAATGTCAGCTGAAATGGTTGCAGTAATAAAACGCAGTTATGCTACTGTTGATTTTGATTGTGTGACTTATGTACCTATGACATTCTTTAAATTCTTTAAAAGAAGATTTAACCAATCGTATTTACTGGCAAATAGTATATCCAAAGAACTTGATATTCCATTAGAAAAAGTTTTGTTGAAAAAGCCGGGTGCTAAGACTCAAAAACATCAAAACAGACGTGAAAGGTTTAAGAATATACGTAATAAATTTTGTGTCAGATCTGATGTACACGGAAAAACCATTCTATTAGTAGATGATGTAATGACAACAGGCGCGACTCTCAGTGAGTGCGCACGTGTTCTTAAATTGGCGGGTGCCAAACGAATTTTAACAGTAACATATGCAATTACTTACAAAAAATAATTGATAATTATAAAATCCTATTGTATAATGATTTTGAAATATTTTAAGGAGTAAAAAAATGATTGGACAGGATGTAGGAATAGATTTAGGTACAGCTACCGTTTTGGTATATGTTAAGGGTAAAGGCATCGTATTAAAAGAACCCAGTGTTGTAGCCATTGATAAGAATAATAATAAAGTTTTGGCAGTAGGTGAGGAGGCTCGCCGAATGGTCGGTAGAACTCCCAGCAATATTGTTGCTATTCGTCCGCTTCGTGATGGTGTTATTTCAGATTATGAAACTACTGAAAAGATGATAAAATACTTTCTTTCAAAAGTTATCAAGTCTTCTTTCTTTAAGCCACGTGTAATAATTTGTGTACCATCGGGTGTTACAGAGGTCGAGGAGATGGCAGTAGAAGAAGCTGCGAGAAATGCAGGAGCTAAATATGTAGGGCTTATTGAGGAACCTAAAGCTGCTGCAATTGGTGCAGGTATCGATATTCTTAAACCTAACGGTAATGTTGTTGTTGATATCGGGGGTGGTACTGCCGATATTGCAGTTCTTTCACTCGGTGAGGTCGTTATATCAGATTCTATAAAAATGGCCGGTGATAAGTTTGATGAGTCGATAGTTAAATATATTAAACGTGTATATAATGTACTTATTGGTGAACGTACAGCTGAAAATATCAAACAGGAAATAGGCTGTGTATATAAACAACCTACTGTTGAAAAAATGACTATAAAGGGTAGGTGTCTGCTTACAGGTCTTCCTAAGTCTATTGAAATTGATTCTAAAGAAATTATGCAGCCACTTCAAGAATGTGCTATAAGTATAATTGAAGCTCTTCATGGTGTTCTTGAAAGAACTCCCCCTGAACTTGTCGGTGATATTTATCAAAATGGTATAGTAATGACAGGTGGCGGTGCGCTTATAAAAGGTTTTGATAAACTCATTGAAAGCAAAATAGGAATTGGAACACGTATTGCGGACGATGCTGTATCCTGTGTTGCTATTGGTACCGGCAAATCACTTGATTATATCGATAAACACGATGTAGGTGAGGCTTCAATATTTGGAAAAGCAAAAAGAAGATTTTAATTTAAAAAACTGTATCATTAATTGATGATACAGTTTTTTTATGGCTCGAAACCTTCAAATATAATAATGTCATAGTGTTTTTTGTACTTTTTAAATTCAGTATCGTTGCTAAATGTCCACCCTGCGTTTATAGCGCCCAAAAACGAGCATATACGCCTTTGTAATGCGTTTGTATATCTAATTTCAAAAGAAATAAAATTGGGGCGTGCGAGGAAATTTAAAACAAGCCATCCTATAAGCGTTTTTGTTATACTATTGTCTTTTTGTCTTAAAAAGGCAGTTGATAACTGACCGCGCAAAATATCCGGTCGTCTGGTCTTATACCAATTAAGTACCATAGGATTAAAAGATTGTATAATATATTCACCGTTGTAGTTTTTTAAAATGCTATTGGCACATTCGCATAATCTTTTACAATTCAACGATAAACATTTAAATTCAATTACAAGACAAACTTTTCCGTTGACAGTATTTAAAACATCCTCAAGCGATGGTATTTTTTCATATGTGTCAAATAAATTATAGTTTTGTAATTCGGTAAATGTCATATTCTCAATGAGTATATCTTTACCGCAAACGCGTTTTAATGAATCGTCGTGAAATACTGCAATTCTGTTATCTTTAGTTAAGTGAATATCTATCTCAATATCATATCCGTGTTTTATAGCATTTTCATATGCACGAAGTGAATTTTCAGGAATCCCTTTTTTAATATCATGCAGACCGCGATGAGCAACAAGCATTGTTTTATTTAACTTTTTAGGTGATGGATAAATCAAAAATAGATATATTGATAGTATTATTAATATACAAATGATAATTAACATTTGTTATTCCTCTGTATTAAAATTTTCAAGTATACTTTTTTGAGAAACAGGCTTTGAGTCGCCGTGCTTTACAAAAAGCATAGTAATAAAAGCCAGCACAGTAAAAATGACAGCATAAGGAAAAAGTATACTGTAGCCAAAGCCCAGATTATCAATAAGAAATCCGGATAACAGTGGTGTGATTATCTGTGCTGCCATTGAGAATGCATAATAGTAGCCTGTATATTTTCCAATATCCGCGTTGCCACTCATCTCTACAACCATGGGAAATGAGTTTACGTTTATTGCTGCCCAACCAATACCTACAACGCCAAATATTGCATACATAATCACTGAGGGCTCTTTTATAAAGCATGCTATGGTGTAGCATACAGCCATCATAACAATTCCAATAAGTATTGTTTTTTTTCTTCCTACGGCGGAGGAAAGGAAGCCAAGTGGAACAAATGCTGCGATAGCAACAATAGTTGCTGTTAAGAGATAACTTGATGATGCTCCTAAATCAACATTCCATACGCTTACACAGTATCTAGAAAATGCTGTTGTAACAGCATTGTAAGACATAAACCATAAAAATACCGATATTAGTATAAAAATAAGACTTCTAAATACAGGCTTTGTTATTTTACCTGTACTTTTATTTATTGTTTCGTTGTTATCGTTTACTAAGTGAGCTGTTTCATTAAGTATTTTATTTTCTTTTGTTGTTATAACCATTATTGCTACAGTTATAAACATAAATGCAGATATTATTGCAAATACAGGTGTAAACGATTGGTTAGCTGAATAAACGCTTTCGCCCAAATTATTTTTCTCACTTTTTAATAAAAACATCATAACCACAGTAGAGAAGATACCGCCGAGATAACCAACCAAATTAATTATGGCGTTTGCTTTTGAACGAAGCTGTTTTGGTGTTACATCAGGCATATATGCAACAGCAGGTGAACGGTAAACGCTCATGACAAATAAGAGTAATAATAGTGTCAATATAAAACCAATAAAGTTAACTCTACTTGTCATTAAAGCTAAAATATTCATAAGAATTACAGCACTTAATGTGCCAAATATAATGTATGGTGTTCGCTTGCCGAGTCTTGTATTTGTTTTATCGGATAATTTGCCGAAAAGCGGTAACATAAAAATAGCGAGTACATTATCTATTGCCATAATACTGTTGGCAGTAAATGTATTTGTATTAAACACGTATTCAAGCAGGTATGGAACAACCTGATCATAAAACTGCCAAAATGACAGTATCGACATAAAGGCCAGTCCAATCAGTATAGTTCTTTTGTAATTTAAAGACATATTGCTACCTCAAATTTTAATTATCTATATTATTTCCTAATTGCTTTTAATTATTAATTTACCCGTCCACAAAAGGACGGGTAATTGCTTAAATTTCAGTTATTTTAGCGTATTTAGGTTTGTAAGCTAAAAAGTAAAGTGGTACTGCTAAAACAAAAGCACCAAACATATCAACAATAGAATGCTGTTTTATAAAAACTGTTGACAGAATAATTAAAACTGCCAGTATAAATGAGCAAATAACCATAGGTTTGTTTGCATTTTTTGATTTTGCTATAGCTATGTGCATACCGATTGAATTTAAACAATGTATACTTGGGAATACATTGAATGGAGTATCCATACTTTGTAGGGAGCTAATTACACTTATAAGTATATTATTTCTTCCAAGTTGAGTGTAATCAACCCGTAGATTCTGACCATTAGGGAAAATTGTGTATATAATCAGACATATTGTCATACCTGTGTATAAAAATATGCACATTCTTACAAATTCGCGCCGTGAGGTAAAAATCAGAAAAGCAAAACCAAATGCAATATAAGCAAACCAAATGAAATATGGGATCGCAAACCATTCGCAAAATGGAATATAATCGTCAAGCGGACAATGCATCATTGTAACATTTTCACGTGCGGGTGTAAATGTATTTAAAAAACTAAACCATGGCATATAGAACGCAAAATACGCAAGTAGAACAGCATGTTTATATTTTTTAAAAAACTGTTTAACTGTTTGGAACATTTTAATTGAATTTGTACACCTTTCTTGCAACTTTATATATTATAACAGTGGCTTTTTTTCCAAGTTTGCCCGGCAGTGACATAAAAAAAGCTTTTGAAAAATAACGAATTTTTCTGTATGCTATGATATCTGTTTCTTTAAGATGTAACCACAGCTTTTTTCGTTTAATATCAGCTTCAGGTGAACCGTCTATTGCCAGCAAAGTAGTTGTAATAGTGTACATTATAGAAAGATAATATACCATATATTTTGATAGCATTTTAGATTGCATACGTATATTATCAAGATTATGTGACTCAAGCAGTGTATTTGTAACCAGAATTTGTTGGTCGACACGTTTTACCATAATCTTTTCATTTACTGACTGATCTGAACGTCCTATATAATATCTATAAAAATCAGTATTGAGATAATATATGTTTTTAACATATGGTAATGGTATATATAAAAATAAATTATCGACATAAAATGTATGCTCCGGTAAAACCAAACCGCTGTCTTTGAG
>JAZUOQ010000241.1:0-5401 GCA_045604775.1 Eubacteriales bacterium | reverse complement strand
ACATGGCTACGATCCGACTTGGTTCGGGGTGCGGATGTAGTGGTGCAGTGCTTACAGCGTATGTTTTACCGTCACTTGCTGCAGGAAAAATGAAAAATGTTCTTTTTATGTCAACAGGCGCGCTTATGAGCCCTACAGCATCGATGCAGGGCGAGAGTATTCCTGCTGTTGCGCATCTTATTAACTTTGTAGGTGAAAAACTATGATATATCTATATGTTTTTCTTATTGGTGGTGCTATATGTACAATTGGTCAAATCCTTATTGACAGAACAAAAATAACACCTGCAAGAATTGTTGTATTGTTTGTGACTTTGGGTGTTATACTTACAGCCGTTGGTTTGTATGAGCCGCTTGTTAAATTTGCAGGTGCAGGTGCCACAGTGCCAATAACAGGCTTTGGTTATTCACTTGCTAAAGGTGTTCAGTCGGCAATAGACAAATATGGCTGGCTTGGTATTTTTACCGGCGGTCTTTCTGCTACCGCGGGTGGCATTACAGCTGCTATTCTTTTCGGATATATATTCTCGGTAATTTTTAATTCAAAAATGAAATAAATCAAGGCATAAGAAAAATTTCTTCTGCCTTGATTTTTTTGTTATAATATGCTATTATATAGAAAAATATTTCTGCCACCGGGTAGTGAAATGCATTTGCATTCGTTTACACATCGTTAGGTCTTTGAAGATGTGTATGCGGATGCTTATTTTTTTGGAGAACGTTATGTATAGATTTAAAAGTTTAATTCGCTATTTTTCAATTTTTGAAATTGTTTTATGGTCTTGCTCTGTATTTATGATCATTGCTTCGTTTATTATATTTGATAGAGCAAATTACTTAACACTTATTGCTTCTCTTATAGGCTCAACCTCTTTAATATTTAATGCAAAGGGTAATCCGTTCGGTCAACTGTTAATGATAATTTTCAGTGTGCTTTACGGTATTATATCTTTTACGTTTTCATATTATGGTGAAATGATAACATATCTTGGAATGACAGCTCCCATGGCTCTGGTTGCTCTCATTTCGTGGATTGGTAACCCATATAACGAAAAAAAATCACAAGTAAAAGTTAACCAAATTAAGATAAAAGAAATAGTGTTTATGAGTGCAATTACTGTGGTTGTTACTATAGTTTTTTATTTAATTTTAGGTATATGTAACACATCATATATTATACCCAGTACCATTTCTGTGACTACCAGTTTTATAGCGGCTTATCTAACATTCCGAAGAAGTCCGTTTTTCGCTCTTGCTTATGCGGTAAATGATATAGTTCTTATATTTTTGTGGATACTAGCCACTATGTCTAATTCTTCATATCTGTCGGTTATAGTTTGCTTTATAATGTTTCTAATAAATGATTTGTATGGTTTTATAAACTGGTTGAATATTCAGAAAATGCAAAGTCATATGTTATAAATTTTAATAGCGGTAAGGAAAAGTCCTTACCGCTATTAAAATTTATTTTCTTTTTCTGTATGACGTGATAACTATTGCCAGAACAACAAATATTGCCGGTATAATAATTACAATACAGATAAAAACAAGCCAACTTGCGTTTTCAGGAACTGCAACGCTTGTAGAATACATTTCTTTAGCGTGTACTGAAATTGAACTTTTCTTATTACAAAGCCAGCCAAGCGAATTTAAAAACAGATCATAATTTGCGCCGGCAACTGCATTGTTTACATTTGTTTCTAAAAATTGAGATGTGGAAAACAATACAAGATGTGAGGTTATATTATCTGCAGTATCAGTTACAGCAACAGCTAATGCGAACGGTCCGTTGATATCTTTTTCTTCTTTTTTAAAGTCACCGCTTGAAATGTCTATTTTTGAGTAAGCAGTATCACTTGTTGTAATAAATTCATAAATATCAAGCGTTTCTCTAGGATTATCTAAAACAGTTACACCATGTGCCAGAGGGAATAAAATATGCAGATTTTCATTAAGGATCGGATCGGTAATGGTATGTGTTATAACATTTGGATAGATGTAGTAGGGATAATTCGGAACATAGTTGCCTCCATCATTTTCAAATACAAGACCATCGTTTATTTTAAGTGAATAATATTCGGTGAGTGCATTGAAATTCGGCATCTTCTCTTGTGTATAGTTTGAAACAAGCATCAAATTTCCGCCTTTTTGCATATACGTTATAAGCATATCTTTTTCTGATGTTGATATATCTCTGTCCGGTGCGAACATTAAAACGCAGTCCGCATCCTTTGGAATTTCTGTTATGGTATTAAGTGCTAAAGTGTTTATCTCAAAATTTTCTTTTTCAATAGTTTCACTGAGTTTGGCCGGAATTTCTTCTTCGCTGTGTCCTTCGGTTACATAAAGTTTGGGCAAGTTTTTAGTCGTAACATAATCAATAGCACTTGTTAAAGCGCTTTCGCCGTTAAATAAATCATATACACCGTAGTACAGATATTCATCACTTGATGCTTGGTAGATATCATAATAATCTACGGTGATATATCTTTTTTCACTCTCAACTATAAGGCTGTTATCAGAAAGTGTTATATCTGTGTACTTCTTTGAAAAAGTAGGGTATATAGTTGTATCTTTCACCGATACTGTGAGTTTAGGAGAACTTGATGCATATTTGTTAAGCAATTCTGAAATATACTCGTCCTGAACGCCGTCAGCACATAAATGATATATGGTTACCTCTTTATCAAGATTTTTAAGCAGGTTTTCAGTTTGCTCTGACATCTCAAACAAATTTTCGTAGGTGGTGTCTATATGTGTGTATTTTGTTGGTATAAATGTAACTAAAATATTAACTAATACAGTGATAATAATAACCAGCAAAGTTAGCAGTGTGAAAATTGAGCCGGCTTTAAAAGTTTTAGATCTGTAATTTACAAATTTCATCAGCACCACCTCCGCTTCTCAAGCGACTGTACCGTAAAAAATATAAACATTACGGAAAGTGAAAAGTAGTATATGACTGATGTCAGATCAAAAACGCCTGTTACAAAGTATGACAATCGGTCAAATACGGATAGGAATTTCAGTATATTTTGAATCGCTCCCTCTAGCAGTGTGGGAAACATCACATATATTATAATAGATGCTGAGCATAAAATACTGCCGATAATAAGACCGAATGATACATTTTTTGTAATTACCGCAGAAAAAACAGCTATAATAATCGAGATTAAACAAAAAGATACAAACGATGCGAATGCAGATGTTGATACACCGCTTGCAATTATTGATGATAGATAACTTATGAATAAAACTACAAAAGTAACAGCTGCTGCAACTATCTGATTATCTGTTACTGATGAGATGAACATACCTACAGACATAAGTGTCATACCAAGAAACAAAAAGCCTATTATTGTTGAATATGATGTTGCGAGTGAAATAGTACCAAATAAGGAGAGTATCAGCGGATAGAGTGATATTATTGTCATTGCAATAAGTAAAATACTCACAAGTGCACAGTATTTACCCATAACTACTGAAATCGGTTTAAGTGGCAGTGAATAAATCAGTGTGTCAGTTTTTTGCTTTTTTTCTTCTGCAAATACACGCATAGTAATGATAGGTACCATAATAAGAAATACAAAATTAAGATTATATATAACATATTCAAAATATGGGCTTTGGTTTAAAAAGTTAACAAACCAGGAATATATACCTACAGCAAGTAAGAGAAATGCAATTAATATATAACCCAAAAAAGATGTAAAATAACTTTTTAATTCACGTAAATATACAGCTTTCATTCCTCTACCTCACTTCCGATGTTTTCTATATTGTTTGCGGTATCAGTTTCGTTTTCTAAAATATACTTTTCTTCTTGTACTTCTTTTGAAGTGAGTTCGATAAATACGTCTTCAAGCGTGGGTCTGTAAATATTAAGTTCAATAATAGGTGTACGTAAGTCTGCAAGTGTAAAGAAAATTTTGTCACGGATGTCCAATATGCCTGTATCCAATTCAAACCGTGCAGTATTGTCCTCTACATCAAAAATATTTATCTGTATAACACCTTCAACTGATTCAAGTATTTGTTTAATGTACTCCGGATTATCAGTTCTTACAAGTATATTAAGAATATTGTTGGCAGTAAAATGTTTAGTTAAATTTTGGGGAGTGTCCATTGCAACAAGCTGTCCGTTAGCAATGACAAGCACCTCGTCACATATATTTGAAACTTCAGATAATATATGACTTGACAGTATAACTGTTCTGTTAACACCAAGAGATTTTATGAGTTCTCTTATTTCTATCATTTGAGTCGGGTCAAGACCAACGGTAGGTTCATCCAAAATAATATAATCAGGTTCTCCTAAAATAGCCTGTGCAATTCCCACACGCTGTTTATATCCCTTAGATAAGTATTTTATAAGTTTGTCTTTAACATCTGCAATTCCTGTTTTTTGCATTACATTGCTTACAGACGAATTAATATCCTTTTTAGAAATACCTTTTGCTCGTGCAACAAATACAAGGTACTCAAACGGTGTCATATCGGGATATAGGGGAGGGGTTTCTGGTAGATATCCAATATACTTTTTTGCAGTGAGCGGGTGTTCGTATATATCTTTGCCGTTTATAATTATTTTACCGTCGGTCGCAGCAAGACATCCCGTTATCATATTCATAGTCGTGGATTTTCCGGCGCCGTTAGGTCCAAGTAGACCATATATTTTTCCTTTTTCAATTGTTGCGGTAAGCCCTTTTACAGCTGTTTTATTTGCGTAGACTTTGGTAAGCCCTGTTATTTCAATCAATTAGTATCCTCCTTCAAGCAGTTTGATAATTATAAATGTTGATTGTATATTAATGCAATATAAATACATCCAAAATTTACATATCAAATAAAATCAATATCGGTGATACAGACCATGGATGACAAAGACTTGTATTGGCTTTTTGCTCTTTGCCCCAAGCCTCATAAGTTGTGGTGGCACCTTCATTTATCATATTGCACCATGCTTCATCATCCACAATAAGATCAATTATAAGTTCATTTTCGCCTAAATTTTTCAGTGCCTGTAAGATAAAAAACGAAAAATATGTACCGCTTTTTGTGAGTTTCTTTTCTTTTATAAGATTAATAATATTTTGTTTTGTTTTGTTATTTAAAGGCATATTAAAAAAAACAGGTAAGACATTTGAATGTATTGATGCATGCTCCGTTTCTTTACAGTCGGTAAATATATTTTTATCCGGATTGAAAAATTCATTAATAAAAGCATTTTCGTATCTGCTCAGATCTTCTGTATTAACATCGCATAATCTTCTTATTTCATTAATGCACTTTTTCATACCGATATATAATGCATTTATTACATTGTGTCATCCATTACCTATGGGTCTTGTGAGCGGAAAATCATATCCGTCACGTAAATTCTGCGGCCAGTCAACAAGATT
>JAZUOQ010000240.1:0-9115 GCA_045604775.1 Eubacteriales bacterium | reverse complement strand
TGTACTGATGAAAGAGTAAATAAAGTTACGCCTGCTTTGTTTAAAAAATACAAAACAATCAATGATTATGCCAATGCAGACTTTAACGATATATGTGATTTGATCCATTCTTGCGGATTTTACAGAGGTAAAGCAAAAAGTATAATTGAAATGTCAAAACAAATACTTGAAAATTTTAATGGTCAAGTCCCGGATAATATTGAGGATCTCACGTCACTTTCAGGTATAGGTAGAAAAACCGCAAACTTGATTTGCGGAGATATTTACGGCAAACCGGCTATAATTGCTGACACACACTGTATTCGCTTAAGTAACAGGCTGGGTCTTGTTAAAAATACAGTTGACCCTAAAAAAGTCGAGGTTACTTTAAAAAAGATAGTTCCACCAAACCATCAGACAAAGTTTTGTCATAATCTTGTTCATCACGGTCGAGCAGTGTGCAATGCAAGAAATCCGTACTGCAATAACTGTACGCTAAAATCAGTCTGCACTTTCTTTAAACAATCCCATAAAAGATACAGTAAATAATCCTGAAACAAAAAACAACGAGCTGGATATAAACTCCAAACCAACAGGCAATCTGTCAAACACATCAAAAACCGAACCTAAAATCATACCCAGAATTATCAAATTAATTTTTAAAGGATTTTTTTTATATAATCCGACAAGTAACTTTGAAAGCAATATTACACCTAATAAAACAGATGCTGATAATTCAAGTAAAAATCTTATATCACACGAACTTAACGCTAAAATCAATTTATCATAATATCCAAAAGCTATTAAAGCATTTGAAAAGCTTATTCCGGGAAGTATTAGAGCTGCTGCACTTAAAACCCCAACAAAAATAAAATTTAAAAAACTAATGCCAGTTGCACTTAAAATCGTTGAAACTTTTTTAAATAGAAATATTGACAATATACCTATTACAATGTACATTGCTTTACAAGCATTAAAGTTTTTAAGTTCTGACTTAAATATAACAGTAGTTCCAAAAATAATCCCCAATATAAAATAGCTAAATTCAAAGTAATAATGATCCAGCAAATAGTTAAGTGGCACGGAAATAAGTATAATACCACATATAACTCCTGCAAACAGCACAAGCAGATAACAAAAATTATTTTTTATATTATAAACGCTATCAAAAATTATAAAATAAACGCCCAAAATTATAGCAGTGGTTCCACCGCTTAATCCAGGTATCAAAATTGAAGCGCCTATCAAAAATCCGATTAAAAAATTTTTAAAATTATTTTTCATAATAAATTAAATAATTGACAATCAATAAATATAATTATATAATATTCTGGTGTATTTAATATTATATTTTAAAACACACTAAGATATTACTCAAGGAGGAAAACAATGAGAAGACGCAAATCATTGGTAAAACAAAAAGTTGGTTTTTTTGTTGTTGCAGTTGCAATTTTATTAGTAGCAATTCTTGCAGCTTTCGGAATAACCGTTGACGGAAAGACCTACATAAACAACGTAAGCGATATCAGATTCGGTATAGATATCAAAGGCGGTGTCAGTGCAACATTTGTTCCTACAGACGAAACAATTGAACCAACTGCAGAACAACTCGAATCTGCAAAAACAATTATTGAAACTCGTTTAGACAGTAAAAACATACTTGACAGAAATGTTACAATTGACACATCAAACGGAAGTATTTTAGTTGAATTTCCGTGGGCTGCAGATGAAAAAGATTATGATCCTTCAGCAGCAATAAATGAACTTGGTGATACTGCAGAACTGTCATTTTGGCTTGTTGAGACTGATGAATCAACTTCAGACATAAAAAAAGTAGAAGAATCAGCTATTCTCACAGGTGCAAATGTAGCAAACTGTACGGCTGGATATTATGAAGGTAATTACTTTGTTTCTCTTGAATTTGACGAAGAAGGTGCATCACTTTTTGCCAAAGCCACCGAAGAACACATCAATGAACAAATCGGAATTTATATGGATGATACGCTTCTCAGCGCCCCTGTTGTCGAAGAATCAATTACTGATGGACAGGCACAAATAACCGGTAATTTCTCCGCTGATGAAGTCAAGGAACTCGCAGCCAAAATCAATGCAGGTTCACTCCCCTTCAGTCTTACATCAACTAACTTTAATTCTATCAGTGCAACGCTTGGTGAAGGCGCTCTTAACATAATGATTCAAGCAGGCGTTATAGCATTTATAATTATTTGTTTATTTATGTTTTTTTATTACAGGCTTCCCGGCTTTGTTGCTTGCATAAATCTTATCTTACAGGTAGCTGGTCAACTTCTTATATTTTCAAATCTCGGACTTACTATGACGCTTTCAGGTATTGCAGGTATAATTCTTTCAATTGGTATGAGTGTTGACTCTAATATCATCATTTCTGAAACTATTAAAGATGAACTCAGAAATAACAAAACAGTAAAAGGTGCTATTGCCGGCGGCTTCAGCAGAGCATTTTCAGCGGTTACTGATTGTAATATAACAACTGGTATTGTTGCTGTTCTACTATTGATTTTCGGTACAGGATCAATGCTTTCGTTTGGATACACTTTAATTATTGGTATAATAATGAATTTCTGCCTAGGCATCATTTGTTCTAAAATTATGGTAACATCATTATCAAACTTTAACGCACTTGCAAAACCATGGCTATACGGTCACAAAAAATTGAAAGGCGGTGCCGTAAATGATTAATTTCTATAAAAACAGAAAATGGTTTTATTTAATTTCTCTTTGTTTAATGATAGTCGGTATCATAGCACTTGTTATAAATGGTGTAGATCTTGATATTCAATTTAGCGGTGGTACTAAAATAGCTTATAGTTACAATGGTGATGTAGTTGCATCAGACGTCGAAGCAATAGCATCGTCAGTTATTGGAAAATCTTGTATTGCACAAACGCAAAGTGCGGTAGACTCAGAGTCAAATAATCGTAAGACAGTTGTAATTAATGTCGGTGGCACATCAAGCTTAACTCCCGACCAGCTTGATCAGTTAACTTCAAAGCTTACAGAGAAATATTCCGATAACGACATTAAGCTGTATGAAACTCAGAGTGTTGAGCCTTACATTGGCAAACGTTTCTTCACAAGAGGTCTCACAGCTATGGCTATTGCTATGGTACTAATTGTTTTATATGTAACAATTAGATTTAAAATTATATCAGGTTTCTCTGCTGCACTTACAGCTCTTCTTGCACTTATTCACGATCTTGCTATTATATTCTTTACATTTGTAATATTTGGTATACCAATAAATGATGGTTTTGTAGCTGTTATTCTTACAATACTAGGTTATTCTGTTAACGATACCATTGTTATATATGATAAGATACGAACAAACAAACGTCTTTACTCCGGTAAAATGTCAATAGAAGAAATTGCGAATACCAGTATAAATCAGTGTGTAAGAAGAACCGTTAACACTTCACTTATGGCTGTTAGTGCAATAGCTCTTGTATTTATTTTCTCTCTTGTAAGCGGTCTTACATCGGTATCAAATTTTGCTCTTCCGCTTATGGTAGGTATTATATCAGGATGCTATTCATCAATAACCCTTCCGGGCACACTGTGGGTAACTTGGCAAAATATGTTTGCAAAAAAGAAATCTTAATCAATCCAATAAAAAAATGACCATCAGTGATGGTCATTTTTTATTGGTAAACTTCAAAAAGTCTTTATAATTATTTAGCGGTTGCATCATCTTTAGGAATGTTAACGCCTAAAACATTAATATTAACAGCTAAAACATTATAGTTAGTCATATCAGAAACTGCACGGATTATCTGATTTTGAACATTAAGAGCAACATCTTGAATTTTAAAATTGTATTTTACAATCATATTAACTGTTATGGTAACATCATTATTTTCACTTACTTCAACAGTAACGCCTTTGCCTGCACTCTTTTTATAAATCAGTTCTTTAATATTTGATGAAAGAGAGGACACAAGTGATGACACTCCATCCACTTCCATAGCGGCAACACCGGCAATTGTTGATATAACATCATTTGAAATTTGAATATTTGATATATCGTTAGTTGACATAGAAACTACTCCTTTTTGTTTATCCTCTTAATTCTTAATGATATTATATCATATAATATAAAAAAATAAATACTTTTTTATTAATTTACTTCAACAATTTTAATTTTTGATGCTGAAATACCAGTTTGACTGACAACAATCTCATTAATTTGCGCAGCCTGTTCCTTAGTAAGACCTTCTGTTTGCACAATAACATTAACTAAATCAGAACTTATAAAAACCACACAATCTTCAAAGCCTTTTGCTTTTATAAGGCTTTCGACAGTACCCTCAAGTTCCGTTTCTGCTGCTATTGCTGCAATCTCAGCATTTGCTTTTTCAATAGAAGCAGCACTAGATGATTCATTGCTTACAACAGCCGTCAAAAGATCAATAGCCTCAACTTTGGATTGGCTCCTAGTCAGTCTTGAATTTGTAAAATACTCGCTTGTGTTTGTAACAGTTGACGATACGTACTGTGCTTCGCCTAGTATTTTTCCCTCTTGCTCACCGGCATTACTCTCATCTTCCGTTTCAGTATTAGTAACAACATCATCCGAAATAATACTTTCATTGTTTATATTATGTTCACTCTCTTGTAAAAAACGCCAATTTAAATATACCGCAAGGCATACTACAAGTGATAATGTAAGCATAACAATTTGTTTTTTATTGATTTTCATAATTGTACTCCTCTAATATTAATTTGCTTTTGCAATTACGCACACATTGTTAGATCCAATACCTAAAACAGTTGATACTGCAACAATAACATCATTTTTCACAGTAGAACTTTTACCACCATCACAAACCACCATAACACCACAAATTTCAGGCATTATCTCTTTTGTCATTAGTGCATATTCGTTTCCGCTACTGTCACTCATAGTGATAACACTATCTTCACTTTCACTTTTAATAACGCCATCGCTATTATCAACAGATTTTTTATTTTCAGTAACATACACAGATTCGCTTGACGATATAACATTTATCATAACATCACATTCACCTGCCCCTTCTATTGAAGAAACAATATTTTCAAGACGCAATTCCAATTCTGATATATATTCATAACCCGTTGTTGTCACTTGTTGTTTTGTTGAATTTTTATTTGAAATTAATACTAAAAATAATCCCAAGAAAGCAATAATTAAAATTGCCAGCCGTTTATCTTTAAGAATTAAATTTTTAATTTTAATTAAATGTTCAATCATCTAATCTCCTATAACTATATATGCATCATTTAAATTTAAATAACTTGAAAGATAATTTTTACATTTCACAGCATCAATCCCTTGAATACGGATTTCCTTAATTTCTATAGATTCATAATCACTTTTAAGTGTTACTTTAATACTGTCAACAAATATTGAATTGTCTTTACATAAAGACAAGAGTTCATTTTCTATTTCAGTTGAAACATAATCAATTGTGTTATCCCACATTTGCGTATTATCAACTGAATAACTGTCAATATCAATTATAATTTTAGATAGATCTATGCTTGAAACAAATTCAATAACAGAAATTATAATTAGCACTGACACTATTGATTTCACATATTTTGCATTTTTGCTTCCACTGACTATACATTCACAAAGTGAAAAAATAATAAACAATGCAGCTATCTTTACTATAAAACCAAACAAAGCACTCATATATTAAAACATATCATTACAAAAGAAATTACCATAACATATACACAAGTTGCTGAAACAGCCGAAAGAATAAAAAATGAATCAGAAATTGATACCAAAACATTTTCAATACTCTTTACTTTCATAAAAGACGCAAACATTTTAGAAATTGAATAAACTGTACCATAACACAAACATCCAATAATATTTGAAGAAAAAATAACAACTATTATTATTGATCCGGCTACAGACAATGTAGTTTTGGTAGATGCACCAAGCGCAAACAAACCGTCAATACTACCAGAAATTGTGCTACCTATAACTGGTATTAGGTTTCCAACAGCTAATTTTATAGCACGTTTAGCAAAATTATCGGATGCTCTGGCTAAAAGGTTTTGCATAGATAAAACAGTTGTAAATATACCAATAAAAAGCCCGATAATCCACTTAATAAATTTCTTTATGTATGTATTTATTATTGCCGAATTAAATCTGTCATTGATTGTACCTACTACTGAAAAGCAAACATAAACAGTAATTAAAGGCATAATCAACTTGTCTGCTATAAACTCAAATGTAGCACAGATAAACGTAAGAGCAGTTGAAACTACTGTTGCCGAAAATGTTTCACCTGCCGATATGCATATTGAAACAACAATCGGAAGCGCCGATGTTGTAAACACTTTCATTGTAGTGATCGATTCTTTTATAAGTTCAATGTTAGTTTTCAGATACTCAAAACTTAGCGAAAGTAGTGTTACAGATATGATTGCTGACGTAATATTTTTAAGTGTATCATTATTATTAAATTCAAGCTTTTCAGCAAATGCAAAAAAAAGAATAATAACAGATAAAGTAATAAATATCGATACACAATTTTTAAACTGACTCTCCAATAAATTTAAAATGATTTTTAGTATATTATCAAATTGAAGTATGTCAGATAAGCCTTTAAAACCATCG
This sequence comes from Eubacteriales bacterium, assembly GCA_045604775.1. Taxonomy (GTDB): domain Bacteria; phylum Bacillota; class Clostridia; order Oscillospirales; family QAKW01; genus RGIG9041. The sequence continues at coordinate 2,481 of JAZUOQ010000240.1, read as the reverse complement.
TTAACGTATATATCACGTATTTCATCAGGCGCATTTTCAAAAAAACCGCTTAATTCATCATTATCGATACTTACAGCATTACAAGGTTGAACCAACAACAATACACAAAAAATAAGCGCTATAAGTTTTATTTGTTTTCCCATAGTTTTACAATCATATTAAACACATCTGCATAAATCGGTATACTGATCACAAGCAAGGAGCATTTACATATAAATTCAGCATTTAAAGCCAATGATGACTCCCCATTATCACGACATAACCCAGCTGTAAAATCACCTAAAATACAAATACCTATGCATTTCAATATCACTTTAATATAGCTATCATTAATTCCTGTCTTATCTGTAAGTGTTGTAATAAAATCAATTATAGGTTTAATCATAGACAGGGCACAAATTAAAAGTGATACAGTAATCGCAATAACAAACAATGCTGAAATACCATTTTTATAAGATTTCAGAAGAATTGATACCAATAACGACATAATTATAATAAGTATAAATTTAACCATTACAACTCAAATAAACTTCTTAGAGTATCAAAAAGTGATTTTATATCATCAATCAAAAATAATACTACTATTATAATACCTGATAAAGTTGTCAACATAACATATTCATCTCTACCAGCTTTAGAAAGAAGTATATTTATAATTGAAATCAACAATCCGACCGCCGCAATTTTAAAAATAATCTCTATATCCATAATATTAAATCATCATAATAGCTACCCACACGCCACATATAGCTCCAAGTTTAAGTGAAAGCGTACCGAATTTTTCAGATTCTAAAGACGCGTTATTCTTTTGAGCCGTTAATGCATTAATAGTTCTATCACAAAGATCAATCTCACTTTTTAGACTTAATTTTCCGCATTCTTTAAAAAAATGTTTTATTATCAGTCTGTCATTATCACCAAGAAGTAAAATATCAAATTCAGAATTATTATCAACAAATGCCTGCTCAATACTCATATTTTTAGCCAAACACTTTACTTTGCTTATATACTCAACACATCTACTGCTATCAAAAGTTTCTATAACTTCTACAATAGATTTTTGACTCCATTTAAGTTCTGTTTGATACGCTATTAAAAGTTCAATAAACATTTCAAGTACCTGTGGGCGTTTTTTGTATTTTAAATAGTATGAAAGGCCAATTAAAAATACACTAATCGCAATTATCGCTGTTCCAATAATCTTCATCATATCTGTTAACCGTTATCACCTTTCTTACTGTACCGGGACTTGAACTTCCTTTTAAAAATACTAATTTATCTACAGCACCATAATCAATAAGTCGTTCTATTTGTGGCCTTTCTATCAGTTCATCCTCGCAACTAGCATGAGCTGTTGCAATTACAGGTACACCAGCATTCATTGCCTCAAGCATTGCTTCAACATCCTGCTGGCTTCCTATCTCATCACAAATTATCACCTGAGGCGACAGGCACCTAAGAGCCGTCATCATCCCGTCTCCTTTACTATAACCATTGAGAACATCTGTAAGTTCTCCTACTTCTTTTTGCGGAATTCCATTGTGAACTGAACATATCTCGCCGCGTTCATCAACAACAGCACAGCGTTTACCCATATTTGAAATAAGCCGTGCAAGATCAGTAAGAATAGTTGTCTTGCCTCCACAAGGTTCACTTACTATAAGCGCTGAAGACACCGTATCATCACAGATAAGATTTCCTATTATTTCACGTGCAGCATTTTTAACTTCACGCGAAATTCTGAAAGTAATCGAAGAAATATCCTTAAGAGTTATTAGTATATCACCGTCATAAACCGCCGTACCACAAAACCCGACTCTATGACCTCCGTTTATAGTTATGTATCCGTTTTTAATCTGATTTTCAAATTTATATACCGTTCCATTGCATAGTTTTACAAAAATATCTTCAAGTTCTTTTTCAGAAATTTTTACAAGTTCTTTATTCTTGTTTCTAAGTAAGATATTTTTGTTACCGCATGTTATACTTACAGCACCATGATTTCTAATACGTATTTCACTTGCAGACAGTAAAACAGATGTAGGAAGTTTACTGATACAGTCGCTTAAATTTTTGCTAATATACGGAAATATGTCCTTTTTCCATGAAAGATTAGAATTCATACATCACCTCAATAAGTTGTCCTTGATATATACTATTTGTCCATCTTACACTTTAGAACTAAATTTGCATTAAAAAAAGACCGCGAACGGTCTTTTATTTAATCATATTAATAAAATCATTCTCATCAATAATTTTAACACCAAGTTCTCTGGCTTTTACTGCTTTACTGCCAGGTTTATCGCCTAGCAATAAATACGATGTTTTTGATGAAACAGAAGATGAGGTTTTTCCTCCATAATTTTCAATTATTTCACTTGCTTGTTTTCTTGTTAAGGTTTCAAGACCTCCACTTAAAACAAATATCATACCGCTAAATCTATCATCATTGCTATTGTCTTCATAAATCAATGACACGCC
>JAZUOQ010000239.1:0-4292 GCA_045604775.1 Eubacteriales bacterium | reverse complement strand
GATATAAGCGAGTTGACAAAAGACACAGGCTTTAAGCCGTGTGTTGAATTTGAAATCGGAATTCGTGAAACAATCAACAGTATAAAGGGGAACAAGCAATGAAAAAAACTATATCTGTAATGATTCCTTGCTATAATGAAGAAGAAAATGCTCGTCCGATATATGAGGCGGTAAGGGATGAGATTTTAAAAAGCTGTCCTGAATATAACTATGAGATTTTGTTTATCGACAACAAATCCCAAGACAACACCCGAGAAATAATTGAAGATATCTGCAAACAGGATAAAAATGTAAAAGCTATTTTCAACTGCAAAAACTTCGGTCAGTTCAACAGTCCATACTATGGCATTATCAATACCAGCGGTGATTGCACTATTACTATTTGTGCTGACTTTCAGGACCCTGTTGAAATGATACCTAAATTCATTAAGAAGTGGGAAGAAGGCTACAAAATAGTAATTGCTAAAAAAACACAGAGCAAAGAAAGCAAACTAATGTATTTCCTTCGCGGCTGTTACTATAAAATGATTAAAAAGATGAGCAATGTTGAAATGATAGAGCAGTTTACCGGCTTTGGTCTTTATGACAAAAGCTTTGTAAAAACACTGCGTGAGTTGGGTGATCCGACACCGTTTATACGCGGTATTGTTGCAGAACTCGGTCCCGAGCGGTGTGAACTTGAATATGAGCAGCCAAAACGCCGTGCAGGAAAAACAAGCAATAATTTTGTTACCCTGTATGATGCTGCAATGCTTTCTTTTACAAGTTATACTAAAACCGGTCTGCGCGCAGTTACTTGCCTTGGTTTTTTAATATCTGCACTCAGTTTCTTGTGCGCTCTTGGTTTTTTAATCGCAAAACTTATTTTTTGGAACAGTTTCTCATCGGGATACGCACCTATTATTATCTCTGTATTCCTTATGGGTGGTATTCAACTTGCGGTGCTTGGATTTATGGGTGAGTACATAATGTCGATGAACACCCGCATTATGAACAGACCGCTTGTTGTCGAAGAAAAACGAATTAATTTTGATAAATAATAATATACAAAGGAAGGAATATTTTATGTTAGGCAAAAACAAAAACAAACAAGTTCACTCACTTATTATGGAACAGATTGAAGATGTACACATTTGCGTAAATAAATTCGAAAGCTTTATGCGTGCTGCCGCAACCCCTGAAACTGTTCATAAGACACTAGAAACACTATGTGAAGATGTTTGCAAGGCTGAAGCTGAAGCTGATAAGTCACTTCGCCGTATGATAGACTCACTTGCAGGTGGCGGTTTTTTACCTTCAACGCGACAGGACTTTATTGAAGTTGCAACTGCTTGTGACAGAGTTGCAAACAAGTGCGAAAGTATATCTGTTATGCTTGTATTTCAGAAAATGGCAATTCCTACCGAATTTGATGAGGATATTATAGAAATACTTGCTCTTACACATTCACAGTTTGAAGTTCTTAAAAAGAGCGTAAGTGCACTGTTTTCAAACTTTGGCGAACTTTTACGCAACCACGATATCCTTGATGAGATACGTTTATATGAATCAAAAGTAGATATAATAGAAGGAAAACTTTTGAAACGCGTATATGAACTAGATAATGACCTTGCTTACAATGTTCAGCTTGCAAACTTTATTGAACAGACTTGTGATCTTTCTGATATTATTGAAAACATTGCAGATAAAATCCAGATAATGCTTATCACAAGAAAGGCGTAAATGGAAAAATGGGTATATATTTATTATTGCTTGCCGGAATGTTTATGGGCTGGTCACTTGGTACAAATGATGCAGCCAACGCTTTCGGCACTGCAGTTGCAACACGTGTTGTAAAATACCGAACTGCAGTTACTGTTATTGCGATTTTCGTAATAGTTGGTTCTTTTGTAGGTGGTAAAAATAACATTGCAAAAGTATCAGAATTATCTGAAACAAACGAAGTTATCGCTTCAGAATCAGATGTGATGGAGGCAATTGAAGAAGAGCAAGTAGATAAACTACGCCTTCAGTCTGCACTTAAAGCCGCAATTATATTTATTTGTGCCGGACTTACCGTATTTATAATGAGTTATCTCAAATTTCCTGTTTCTGCAAACCAATCTATAACCGGTGCAATAATTGGCTGGGGATTGTTCCACGCCGATTATTCAAATCCCGAAGTATACAGTGTGGCACTGCCGCAAATCGGTAAGTTTGCATCTACCTGGATAATAAATCCTTTGGGTGCTGGTATTATATCTTTTATACTTGTTTTTTCTGTAAGCAGATTTATTGAAAAAAGACTGTCTACACTCGGCGGATACGATACTATAATTAAAATAGGCTACGTAATCGCAGGTGTATTTGCATCATACAGCATTGGTGTTAACAGTTCTGCCAACGTGACTGCTTTATATTACGATCCGTTTTTTGAAAAAACAGGAGTTGCAGCAAACCTTTTAACTGATGCAAGGCTTACTGCAGTAATAGGCGGAATTGCTATTGCTATCGGTGTACTTACATATTCAAAGCGAGTTATGATGACTGTCGGCAGCAGCATTGCCGAGATCAGTCAATTGGACGGCTTTCTCGTAATAATTGCAATGTCTCTTACTGTTATTATTATGGGTAAATGGATGGGTATTCCTGTTTCTACCTCACAAGCCGTTGTTGGTGCAGTTGTCGGTGCAGGTCTTACAAAGGGTGTACGAAGTGTAAACTTCGGTGTTTTTAAAAACATTGCTATTGCCTGGGTTTCATCGCCGACCGTTGCAGGTGTCCTTGCTTATGCGGTTGCATTTATAACACAAGGCTATTTTAAAGCTTGATAAACATAAAAATTCCTTAAAACAATGCAGAATTGTTCACTAAAAACATTTCTGCATTGTTTTTTTATTTCTACCTCAACACATTATAAATATTACAATATATACTTCACACAACAATGCCCGTCAACATAATATATATCAAAAGGGAGTGGTGTTTTTTGTACAGCTTTGGTGTAATAGACGGTGACTTACGAATGAAATATGTCTGCAACCATCTGATTAATGACGGTTACTGCGCTGAAATGTATACAGAAGGTACACAATACGATGTTATAATACATCCTGTAAAAGACGGACGATTAATATTAAAAAACAGAGTATTAAATTATAAAGATGACAATTTTTTTAAAAAATCAAATGCATATCCAACCGCAGAAGGTGCGCTTGCAATAGCAATATCATGCTGTGATAAAACACTAAAAGAACAGAATTGTGTAATTATAGGCAGTGGTAACATTGCATCTTGTCTTTATGATATGTTAACACGTCTTGAAATATCAGTGACTATGTGTGCCAGACGAAATGCACCACACACTATTGATAAATTGCCAGATCTACAGCCTGATATTATATTTAACACTGTTCCGGCACGTGTGCTTACAAATGATATGCTAAAAAAAATGTGCGGTTGCAAAATAATTGAGCTTGCATCTTTTCCATTCTGCGTTGATTTTGAATATGCGAAAAAGTACCAAATAGCAGTTATTAAAGCAGGAGGGCTTCCGGCAAAATTTTCTCCGGACACAGCAGGACGTATTATTAAAGAGACAGTAATCCGTATGTTGGGAGGGAAAGATAATGGATAACAAAACAGTTTTGGGATTTGCAATATGTGGTTCGTTTTGTACTCTTACCCGCACGTTAGATGTTATGCAAACACTTAGTGAACATTATGATATTTTACCAATAATGAGTGAAGTTGCTTTTTCAACTGATACACGGTTTGGTTCCGCTCAGAGTTTTAAACAAAAAATCGAAAACATCTGTCAGAAACCTATAATTCACACAATTGCAAGTGCTGAACCAATTGGCCCAAAACGTTTATGCGATATTATGTTAATTGCACCTTGTACCGGAAATACACTTGCAAAACTTGCAAACGGTATTACCGATACTTGCGTAACAATGGCAGCAAAAGCACATTTGAGAAACTCGCGTCCGCTTGTTATTGCTATCTCCACAAACGATGCATTATCAAACAGCGCAAAAAACATTGGTGCACTTATGAATTATAAAAATATATACTTTGTACCGTTTTCACAAGACGACCATATAAATAAAGAACGCTCCTGCGTTGCGGATCTGTCATTATGTGAAATAACATTAAAAAATGCTATTATGGGAAAACAAATCCAACCGATTATAAAATAAAGCTTACGCCGAGTGATATTTGCTTCCCAAGTTTTATGGCGAATAGAATATCACTTAACCGACAAAAAAAGAAAGAGAAGACTTGTGAACAAGTCCAGTAAAAACGGACAA
>JAZUOQ010000238.1:0-2214 GCA_045604775.1 Eubacteriales bacterium | reverse complement strand
CGTGCACGCTCAATATTATCATCAAACGGGAAGAAAGCATCAGAGCCTACAGCAACACCTGTTATCTTTGAGAGATACTCTTTTTGTTCTGCCTTTGTAAAGGGTTCAGGACAATGTGTAAAGTATTTCTGCCAATTACCGTCTGCAAGTACGTCTTCATCATCGTCTGATATATATACATCTATTACATTGTCGCGGTCCGGTCTGCCAAGGGTATCTAAGAAGGGCAGATTAAGACATTTTTCGTGCTGACGGAGATGCCAGATATCTGCCTTACCGCCTGCAAGACGTGTGCAGTATATACGTGACTGCTGACCGGCACCTACACCGATTGCCTGTCCGTCAACTGCATAGCATACTGAGTTTGACTGTGTATATTTAAGAGTTATCAGCGCAACAATAAGGTCACGCTTTGCACTATCAGGAAGTGTTTTGTTTTCGGTAACAAGGTTGGAAAGAAGTTCTTCATCAATTTTAAAGTTATTTCTTCCCTGCTCAAAGGTAATACCGAACACTTGCTTTAGTTCCTTTTCTTCGGGCACATAATCGGGATTGATTTTTATTATGTTATAGTTGCCTTTTCTTTTGGATTTAAGAATTTCAAGCGCATCGGGAGTATAATCGGGAGCGATAATACCGTCAGACACCTCACGTTTAATAAGAAGCGCAGTAGTAACATCGCAAGTATCGGAAAGCGCTATCCAGTCGCCAAAGGAAGACTGACGGTCAGTCCCCCTTGCTCTAGCATAAGCGCAGGCAAGCGGTGATTCATCAAGACCCTCGATATCGTCAACAAAGCAAGCACGCTTTAAATTATCGGAAAGCGGAACACCAACAGCAGCGGATGTAGGACTTACGTGTTTAAATGAAGTAGCACAAGGCATTCCTGTTGCCGCCTTAAGTTCTTTTACGAGCTGCCACGAATTGAACGCGTCGAGAAAGTTTATATAACCCGGTCTACCGCTAAGTATCTCAATTGGAAGTTCGCTTCCGTTTGACATAAATATACGAGATGGTTTTTGGTTAGGGTTACAGCCATATTTAAGTTCAAATTCTTTCATTACTGTTCTCCTTATTTATTTTTGTTTATAAGGCGGTTTGTAATACTGCCGTCTTTAAGTGAAATGTAGCGGACATAGAGAGAAATCTTATTCTGCTCGTTAAGGCTTGTCCAGAGATTGTTTGCAAACTCATCAATATCATCACACATCTCAACACGTTCAGGCTCACCTGTAAATGTCGGGATAGGGTTGCCATCACAGTTATATGTATGGATAAAAGAGCCTACGCCTTTGATGGCAGGATAATTAAAGGTGTAACGACTGCAAGCACTTCCGTTTTCATCCGAACTTTTAAGTATACTCATTTTATAAGTAAATGAGCCGTCTTTTAGAGTTATCATACCGCTGATACGAGGTGTAAAGTTGGGTGCATCCGGCTCAAATTCACGTGTTTCCAGAGCCTGTTCAAATGTCTTACCTGCTTTTACATATTCATAAACAGTATCAGTCTGATCACCGTTTGTAACTATTGTCATATTTTCGTGGACACGAACAGGTGCATAGATTATAAGGGATGGATCTTCAAGTTTTGCCTCATCAAATGCACGTGTAATTATTGCTTCATTATCTATTTCTTCAAAAACACGGTTACGGCTATTTTCACTTCTACCCATAATAAAATATGCAAAAGCTGCGTTATTGCCGTCAGGTGTCATACCTATAATAATTCCTCTGCCGGGGTATGTATTGTTTTTCAAAAGATCGTATGGATTAAGATTTTCATAGACATTCATTACTTTTTCCTCCTGTACATTTGGGATATTTTTTCAACAGAAGCAGGGAGAATTTCCCACTCCGCCTGTTCCATTACACGCTTTTGCAGTATCTCAGGTGTGTCACCATCCTCAATATAAACTGCTTTCTGCATTATTATTTCACCGCCATCGGGAATTTCGTTTACAAAATGAACGGTTGCACCGGTCACTTTAACACCATACTCAAGCGCTGCTTTATGAACACGAAGACCGTAAAAGCCCTGACCGCAAAAAGACGGAATAAGTGACGGATGAACGTTTAGTATTCGTTTATCATAGCGTGAAGTAAAGTTTTCACTAAGTATACACATAAAACCTGCAAGCACTATCAAATCTATTTTATACTCATCAAGGCAATTTATTATGTTCTGCTCAAATTCGGCAGTACGCGTGATAAC
>JAZUOQ010000237.1:0-8709 GCA_045604775.1 Eubacteriales bacterium | reverse complement strand
GAAAAAAACGGGATTTGGATGGTTTTTGACTTCGGGGGAGGAACATTGGATGTCGCTCTCGTTCATGCTGTTGATGGCATAATGCAGGTTTTTGATACTGAAGGAGATAATTATCTGGGCATCTGCCTTACAAGCAGAGGGTCAGCGGTTCGAGCCCGTTAACTTCCACCAAAATCCCGTTCATTTGAACGGGATTTTTTTTAACCTTTTTATTGATATATAATAATATAAATGTTATAATATTTAATTATAATTAATTGTGGAGAAAATATGGCATATATAAATTGGAATATTAAATCGCAGGATATTAATATTGTTAACAGTCTATCATCAGGATTAGGCTGCAGTGATATAGTTTCAAAACTGTTGATAAACCGTGGTTTCACAAATTTAGATGAAGCTGCAGCTTTTTTGAATACTTGTGCTGAATGCGTTCATGATCCTTTTTTATTGAATGATATGCATATAGCTGTTGATAGAATAGTTAGCGCGATTAATAAGAACGAAAAAATTATTATATACGGTGATTACGATGTTGATGGTATTACATCAGTAAGTGTATTATATCTTTATATTAAAAACTTTACAAACAATGTTGAGTATTTTATTCCTGATAGATTTTCGCAAGGTTATGGCGTTAATGAAAATGCGCTTGACTTTATTAAAAATAAAAACTGTCAGTTACTTATAACTGTTGATACAGGTATTTCAGCAGTCAATGAAATTGAATACGCCAATGAGTTGGGTATAGATGTGGTTATAACCGATCACCATGAGTGTCAACAAATTTTACCTAATGCTTTAGCAATTGTAAATCCTAAAAGGCGTGATAGTAAATATCCGTTTTCAAAGCTTGCCGGCGTTGGAGTTGTGTATAAGCTTATAACTGCAATAGATAGTGTTTTAAATACAAATTATGCCGATACATATATAGATCTTGTGGCGATAGGAACTGTCGCAGATATTATGCCGTTACTTGATGAAAATAGATATATTGTTAAACGCGGCATACAAAAGATTTCTAATAATTCAAATATGGGATTGAAATGCCTTATTGATATATGTGTTGCATCGTCTGCAATTAATTCCGGTACAATTGGTTTTGCAATTTCACCACGTATAAATGCTGCAGGCAGAATGGAAAAGGCGGAAACAGCTGTTGAACTTTTTACAACAGAAGACGTTGATAATGCACAGAAAATAGCGACCCATTTGTGCGAACTCAACACAAAACGACAGGCTATTGAAAACGATATTTATAACGAAGCGATAAAAATTATTGAGGATGAGCAACTTGATACCCGTTTTAATGCGCTTGTTCTTTGGAAGGAAGGCTGGCACAGTGGCATAATTGGCATTGTTGCATCAAAACTTAAAGAAAAATATAATAAGCCTGTTGTGCTGTTTTCTGTTGATGAAGTAGCTAAAGGTTCGGGTAGAAGTGTCATTCCGTTTAATTTATACGAGGCATTTGAAAGTATTAATGACTTGCTTATACGTTTTGGCGGTCATAAGTATGCAGCCGGTGTTTTAATTGAAAATTCTAATCTCAAAACATTTCGTAACAGATTATCGGAATGTGTAGGTGATTTTCTTGAAAATAATAATTTATCCTACGATATCGATGTTGAGTGTGATATCCCTCACGGATTGGTGACATATAAAACAGCTGCTGATATTGCACTGCTTCAGCCATATGGCAAATCTAACGAGATTCCTGTTTTTAGGATCAAAAATGTTAGGATTATAGATATTTATTCGACTTCAAATAATAAGCATTTGCGAATAAAATTTCTAATAAACAATAAAAATATTACGGGATTTTACTTTGGAAAAAACCTGAAAAATTTTGACTACCGAGAAGGAGATCTTGTTGATATCTTGTGTGAACTTAATGAGAATGAGTTTCGCAATATCAAGAATGTTCAACTAACAATACGTGATATGCGCTATGGAAATAATGTCATAAATTCATTGAAAGATAAGCGCAATTTTTGTGATGAAGCAGATAACACTTCAAAGTGGATGCTACCGTCACGTGTTGATATAGCAGCTGTATACAGATTTCTTTTTCAATCATTTGTTGATGGTAAAAAAGTTATAAATCTTGATACTGTAACAAATATGATTAACAGTGATATGCTTTTTAAAATGAACTTTGAGAAAATGTACTGTTCTGTTAAAGTTCTTTTAGAATTAGGGGTCTTTAAAGGATTTATTGATGATAATTTACTGATACTTAGTAGTGTATCAGACAGTAAAAAGTTTTCACTTACGGATTCTGAGTTCTTAATGCGTATTTATGATAAGGCAGGTGTAAAGTTTGTCAATTGAAAATCAAAAATATAATGAATTAGTTGAGCTTATTAATCATTCAGAAAAAGAATACGATTTAGAACTTATTGAAAGGGCATATATCTTTGCACGTGAACAGCACAAGGGTCAGTACAGACATTCTGGTGAACCGTACATTTGTCATCCTCTTGAAGTTGCAAAAATAGTTGTTGAACTCGGTTTTGATTTAGAGAGTGTTGTAGCAGCATTGCTTCACGATATTGTTGAAGATACTGAGATAACTTTAGAGGAACTTTCATCGGCTTTTGGCGTAGAAGTGGCAAGTCTTGTTGACGGCGTTACAAAGTTAGGTAAAATTGCGTATATTTCTAAAGAAGAACAGCAGATGGAATATTTGCGTAAAATGTTCTTTGCAATGGCTAAAGATATACGTGTTATACTCATTAAATTAGCCGACCGTATTCATAATATGCGCACGCTTGATGCCTGTTCAAATGAAAAACAACTTCGCATCGCCCACGAGACGATTGAGATTTTTGCCCCATTGTCACATAGGCTCGGTATGAATAAAATAAAAATTGAACTGGAAGACACATCGCTTAAATATCTTGACCCTGTCGGTTATAATATGATTGAAAAGCAACTGGCTAATGCTATTGTTGATAAAAACAATTTTATTGATAATATACGCCAAAAGATTACATCACGCCTGAATGAATACAATCTAAATTTTCGACTTGGATATAGAGTGAAACATAAATTTAGTATTTATAAAAAGATTTTCACTCAAAATAAGACATTTGAAGAACTCTACGATATCTACGCTTTCAGAGTAATATGTGATAATGTTACAGATTGTTATAACATACTCGGTATAGTACACGATTTGTTTAATCCTATACCAGGTCGGTTTAAAGATTATATATCTACACCTAAGCCAAATATGTACCAGTCTTTGCATACTACTCTTATAGGCACAGACGGCGTTCCGTTTGAAGTACAAATTCGTACCTGGGATATGCATCAAACTGCTGAGTATGGTATTGCTGCGCATTGGAAATATAAAAAGAATGTGTCAAAGAGTAATGTTTCTTTTGACTCAAAGTTAACTTGGGTTCGTAACATCATTGAAATGCAGGATGATATTTCTGGTACAGAGGATGTTATTAAATCTCTTAAAGTTGATCTGTTCAGTGATGAGGTTTTTGTCTTTACGCCTAAAGGTGATGTTGTTAATTTACCGGCTGGATCTAATGTTATTGATTTTGCTTACGCAATACACAGTGCTGTCGGTAACAGAATGATAGGTGCAAAGGTAAACGGTAAAATTGTAAATCTCGACTATCAGATTTCTACAGGAGAAATTATCGAAGTTATAACTACTTCGGCACAAAATCATGGCCCGTCACGTGGTTGGCTTTCAGTTGTTAAAACCAATGAAGCTAAAACAAAAATACGCCAATGGTTTAAAAAAGAGAGACGCGACGAAAATATTGCATTAGGTCAATCTTCATTTGAACACGAAATGAAAGGTTTTGGTATTTCACCTGATGATGCGCAGATAGGTGAGATTTTAAAAAATGTATACGAAAGTATGCGTTTTTCTAATCTTGATGATATGTATGCAGCCATTGGTTATGGCGGTGCTTCAGCGCAGAAAATTGCAACCAAAATTCGTGATACATTACTAAGACAAAAGAATGCAGACAGTCCAAAAATCGTACCTCAAACTAAGAAGAAAGTTAGCGACGGCGGTGTTATTGTTGAGGGCATTGATAATTGCCTTATAAAATTTGCTAAATGCTGTAATCCGCTCCCGGGCGATTTTATAGTTGGATTTATAACAAAAGGTTATGGTGTTTCAATACACAATTATAATTGTCCAAATGCAAAACGCGGTCTTGAAGCTGAGCCGGACAGATGGTTGAAGGCAAGTTGGGCAGATTCAGAGAATAAATTATTTACTACAACAATCAATATTGAAGCTAAAAATGTACCTGGTCTTATTTTTAAGATTACATCGGTTCTTGCTGATATGAAGGTAACAGTACGAAATTTTAATGCGCACGAAAATTCAAATGATACTGCAACAGTATCTGTAACAATGGATGTTAAAAATGTTGACCATTTGAATTTTATTATAAATAAACTTAATAAAAATAAAAATATCCTTAATATTATCAGAATGAGTGGAAAATAAAATGAGAGCAATATGTCAAAGAGTAAAACAAGCAGTATTATATGAAAGCGGCAATGTAATTTCTAGTATTGAAATCGGGCTGCTTGTATATATAGGTTTCAGTGACAATGATAACGAGCAGAATATTCAAAAGGCTCTTAACAAGTTGTGTGGACTGCGAATATTCTCTGATTCGGAAGATAAGCTCAATTTATCACTTACTGATATCAGCGGTAAAATTTTACTGGTATCGAATTTTACTTTATATGCAGATTGCTCAAGAGGTTACAGACCATCATTCATAAAGAGTGCAAAATATGATAAAGCATCTCATTTATACGATTATGCTTTGAATTACATATCCGAAAAAGGAATTAATGTAAAGCCCTGTATATTCGGTGGTGATATGACTATTGATTCAGTAGCCGACGGCCCGATTAACATTATAATAGACAGTGAGGAGTTGTAATGCTAAAGTACAAGCTTATTCAAGTTGGTGAATTACAAAGTAACTGTTATATTCTGTATAATGACGAATCGTTTAATGCTGTTATTATAGATCCCGGTGATGATGCTGATTTGATATTAAGTAACATAGATATATTAGGTGTTAAACCTGAATATGTCATACTTACTCATGCTCATTTTGATCATATTGGTGCAACAGATTCTATTTGTAATAAATATGATATTGGAGTGTTAATGAATAATGGTGATGCGGAACTTTTAAAAAATTCAAACTATAACTTATCTAAGCGGTTTTGTATTAATCCGGTAACTGTAGAATGTACAAACATCAGATATGTTTCAGATGAGTATATGCAGTTAATAGGTGAGAAATTTGAATTTATCTCAACCCCTGGTCATAGTATCGGATCAATGTGTATCAAAGTAAGCAACTATATCTTTACAGGAGATACATTATTTTATTTATCAATTGGTAACGAATTTGAGCCTTTTGGCAGTTTTAAAAAAGAAATTGAATCAATAAAAAACAAACTTTTTACGCTAAATGGCGACTTTATTTGTCTTACAGGACATGGAAAATCAACAACATTAGACTTCGAAAGAAAGTACAATTCATACATTAGGTAAATTATGGATATAAAAATTTCAGGACATGAATATTATTACGATATTACATCAATGTCAATGCTATTTTTTCCGGGTGAAAAAGTTAATTATGTTAAAAGAAGTTTGAATCCAACTCATATAATATCGTCGCTTAAAGTAAATGGAGATAAGTATATTTCAACAACTAAAATTAAATATTGTGGTAAATTTTTTTCTTCATCAAAGCGTGTAGATTTGAATTGTGATACTAAAAATCTTGTTAAACAAACTTTTTATAATGCTTGCTCAAAAGCAACCGGTATTGAGTCACCTTGGGGTATTCTTACAGGCATACGACCACTTAGCGTATATATGAGGCATTTGAATGGCGCGCGGAATGTCGGTGATATTATGAAACGAGAATATTATCTTGTTTCTTCAAAAATTTCAATACTTGATAAAGTATATGAAAATGAGAGAATGTATTTTAATTCTTCTTCAAAAGATGTTAGTATTTATATATCTGTACCATTTTGCCCTACAAAGTGTACATACTGTTCCTTTATAAGTGTTTCAGCAACAGGTTTAAATAATTTACTTAATGATTATCTGATTCTTCTTGAAAAAGAAATTAAACAAAAAGCACAGCTTATAAAAAAATATGCACTAAATTTGAAATCAATTTACATTGGTGGTGGTACACCGGGCGTTTTAGATAAATTTAACATTCGCAAACTTTTTGAAACACTTGAAATGTCGTTTGATTTGAAATCGATTGAAGAAATCACCTTTGAAATAGGAAGACCTGAAACGATTAATATGGATAAACTAAATATCCTTAAACATTTCGGTGTTAATCGCATTTGTATAAATACTCAAACGACCAATGATGACATTTTGTGTAAAGTAAACAGATGTCACACCGCAAATGATTACTTTAACTCGGTAGAACTTGCTAAGAAAGTTGGTTTTGAAATTATTAATACTGATTTAATAGCAGGTCTTCCGGGTGACAATTATGAATCATTTTGTAAAACAGTTGATGATATTATTAAAACAGGTGTAAATAATATAACTATACATACCCTTGCTATAAAAAGAGCCGCTCAGCTTAGTGATCACTTTGATAATTACAAAGCTGTCGATAACATTGTTAATAAAATGCTTGAATATGCATATGTTACGCTTGATGCTAACGGATATTCTCCTTACTATATTTACAGACAAAAGAATTGTGTTTCAAACGGTGAAAATATTGGTTTTTGTAAAATAGGAACTCAATGTAAATATAATATATATATGATGGAGGATGTTCATTCGATTATTTCTTGTGGTGCTGGTGCATCGACAAAAATAGTAGACGGTAATAGAGTGCAAAGAGTCATAAATGTCAAATATCCAAAAGAATATATAAATATGTTTGATCACATTGAAAATAATACCCATAAAATTGATGAATTATTGAAAGAGACTTTTTAAAAATGACAGATATTAAAAATAAAATAACTGAACTTACCGATTTATTAAACTATCACTCTGTTAAATACTATGTAGAAGACTCTCCTGAAATATCTGATTATGAGTATGATATGCTTCTTCGTGAACTAAAACAGTTAGAAGAAAAGTACCCACAATATATTTCGGAGTATTCTCCAACAAAGCGTGTCGGTGATGTTATTCTCAGTGAATTCGAAGAGGTTCAGCATTCTGTCCCTCTAAAAAGTTTACAGGACGTATTTTCTTATGCAGAACTTGAAGAGTTTGATGAGCGAGTGCGTAAATCTGTTGATAATCCCGAGTACGCAGTAGAACTTAAAATTGATGGGCTTTCTGTCTCACTTGAATATCGAGATGGTATTTTTTTTAGAGGTGCAACAAGAGGAAGCGGTTATGTAGGTGAGGATGTTACTGCAAATCTTCGAACTATACCTTCAATACCGCTCAAACTTACAAAACCTTTAAATATAACCGTTCGCGGTGAAGTTTTTATGTCAAAATCTTCTTTTGATGAACTTAATAAGAAAAGATTAGAACAAGGTGAGTCTCTTTTTGCTAATCCGAGAAACGCTGCAGCAGGGTCGTTAAGACAACTTGACAGTTCGATTGCAGCGAAAAGAAAACTTGATATATTTATATTTAATATACAGAAGTCTGATGAAACAAACATTATAACACATTCACAATCACTTGATTATTTAAAGTCGTTGGGATTTAAAGTAAGTCCATATTATAATGTTTACAATACAATTACTTCTGTATTTTCCGAAATTGAGCGTTTTGATCGCATAAGAAACGAACTTGGCTTTGATATAGACGGCGCTGTTGTAAAGTTAAATAATCTTAATGATAGAGAAAAACTTGGTGAAACAGTCAAGTTTCCAAGATGGGCTGCTGCATATAAATATCCACCCGAACAAAAACCCACAAAACTTTTGGACATTATTGTCCAAGTTGGCAGAACAGGTGTTTTGACACCAAACGCCGTTTTGGAACCAGTTTGGCTGTCAGGTACAAAGGTATCAAGAGCTACTCTTCATAACAAAAATTTTATTAAGGATATGGATATAAAGCTACACGATACTGTTATAGTTCAAAAAGCTGGGGAGATTATACCTGAAATAGTTCGTGTTGATAAAAACAAGCGTACAGGCATTGAAACTGATTTTATTATGCCTAAACATTGTCCGGTATGCAATTTTGCTGTTATAACAGACAAAAGCGGAGTAGCAGTGCGTTGTCCAAATAAAATGTGTGATGCAAAGCTTTATAGACGACTTATTCATTTTGCATCTAAGGATGCGATGGATATTGAAGGTATGGGTCAGGCAGTAGCGGAGCTTCTTGTTGATTCTAAACTAGTAAAGAATGTTTCAGATTTATATGATCTTAAGGTAACTGATATTCTTACACTTGAGGGATTTGCTCAGCTTTCTGCAAATAATTTAATTGAATCTATTAATAAGTCAAAATCTGTTGGACTTGATAGAGTTATTTACGCTCTTGGTATTAGAAATATCGGTCAAAAGGCTGCTAAAACTCTTGCTAAACATTTTAAATCAATAGATAATATTATAAATGCATCAGTTGATGATATTATTGAAATAAATGATTTTGGTGAAATTTCAGCAAAATCAATAGTTGAGTTTTTTGATGATGAAGATAATATGAAAATCGTTGATGAT
>JAZUOQ010000236.1:0-4920 GCA_045604775.1 Eubacteriales bacterium | reverse complement strand
TAAGTCCCGTCTCATTATTGACAAACATACACGATACAAGAACAGTTTCAGCATCAATTGCTTTTTCAAAATCATCTGTAAGCGGATTACACAAAACAGTTTCAAATCCGGCTTGTGCAAGACTCATTGCATATTCCGTAACGCTTGGATGTTCAATTGAGGATATTACAATTTTTTTACCCTTTCGCCTAAGTGCCGTAGTTGCACTATGTATAGCAAGATTATTTGCGTAAGTGCCACCGCCGCAAAGCAATATTTCATTAGCAGTACAGCCTATTGCCGATGCCACAGCTTTTTTGGCAGCATCAACATTGCGCTTTGATGTAACGCCCGCATTGTGTAAAGAGGATGCATTGGCAAAACTATTATTCATTGACTCAACCATAGCATCAATACATAATTTGCTCGGCTTTGTAGTCGCACTATTGTCAAAATATATCATATAAAGTCACCTTTGAATTTGTACATAAAAAACTTACTGAAACTGACAATATTCTCGTCATAACAAAATAGTTTTTCTTATATTATATATCATTATAATTAATTATTCAAGGAGGAATTCTTATGCCTAAAACAGCATTGTGCGGCAGTGTAATAAACGGCAAGCAATCAATAAATAAACAATATTACGATCACATTACACAATGCGGCGCGGATATAATAGACACTTATCCGTTTTCACCGATTAAAGCTGTAAAGGAATGTGACTGTCTGATTGTATGCGGCGGAGGTGATATGCATCCTAAGTTCTATAATCAAGAGCCTATAGTATCAAGTACTGTATATGACATTTATTTTGACGAATATGAACTTTCACTTATAGGCGAATTTGTAAAAGCAGGAAAGCCAATACTTGGCATATGTCGCGGTATGCAAAGTATAAATGTAGCTATGGGTGGAACTCTAATACAAGATATACCTTATCAGTTAGGACTTAGTCACAGTGACTGCGGCAACAGAGTATGTATGCATGAAATAAAAATAGCAAAAAACTCAAGGCTTGTTAAATCAATGGGTATCAGGGCAATAGTCAATTCCCATCACCATCAATGTGTTCATATTCTTGGAAGCGGTATGTATGTCGCCGCTGCATCTCACGATGGAGTGGTAGAAGCAATCGAAAGTGAAAATCTTCCTATTCTGTGCGTACAATGGCATCCCGAACGTATGTCGGGTAATACTGTATTTGAACATTTTTTCGAGACATATCTATAAAAAAGTGAGTGAGCTCCCGCTCACTCACTTTTGTTCAATAGTTAAAATTATTGACTGAGCCGTATATACGGCAGCAAGCTTTGCTTCTTCCAGTGTATTGGCAACGCTGCCCATTTCTATTAAAAATGTATAGTCAGTAAGATGTGTGTTAAATCTGTCTTTTCTGAGATTAACAGGACGTGAAAGTGCCGAAAAGTTTTTACCTGCTGTACGTGAAACATCAAGAGCAAACTTAAAATTTTCTCGCCAGTTCATATGTTTAAGACCTTTAGAATCTGTTCCGCATACAAACATTACCTGTGCACACTCTTTTCCGTTTATCTCAGTTATAGGTCTGTAGGTATCTCCAGACTCTGTTGTAATAGCGTCCCTATGTACATCAAACACAAGCTGTATGCCGGGATATTTTTTAAGTACCTGTTGTGCACCTTCAACAGAGCGTGAGTATGCACCACTGAATTGCTCAGCATCATAGATATCTGTCAAATGTATTGTTTTGTAGCCCAGCCTTTCAAACTCCTTCGCCATTGCATCTCCAACATCAACAACCGTACCGCCACCGTAATACTCCTCAGATGTATGTGTATGATAAATCAATATATATGGCTCATCTTTATTAGGAGTCGGTAAAGTATAATCGGCATACAAAAGATCGGATATATCATAACTTGTGTTATTTATAACAGAGGTACCTTTATATTCTTTATACTTTCCCGACAGCGCCGAAAGATTAACTGCTATTGCGTTCGTATTTTCAATCTTATCTTCCTTAGGTGTTGATGTTTCTGCTTTTGTATTACTTATCACAAATTTCGAAAAATCATCCTCAAAACCGCTTGTATATTCCGTTTCTGATTCAGAGTCGGAATATACCGCATTTCCTATAGTTAATGAAACAGCACTGTTTATTATCTGTGTATCAAATAACTTTAATGCTGCAATAAAAACCACTGCCGTCATAAATGTTACAACAACAGATTTAAGTGTTAGAAATATCTGTGTTTTTTTACTTGTTTTATAATACCGCATAAATTATCACATCCTTCAACTAAATTTATGCAAGTTTATTATATTTTAATACAGAAATTTCAATATATCTTCTGTTGACATATCGTGATGAAGTGCCTTATTTATTGAAAACGCAATAAGTTTTGCAGCAGTATCTGTTGCAGTGTCGATATTTGCAGGCACAGCTATAAGCGAGTCCTCATAATCTTCAAGAATATCAGGTATACTGCTTTCTTCTATTTTTGCGTTCTGCAAAATCGATTTCACGTCAATTACCGTCGGCATACCGATGGATATTATAGGGGTGTTAAGTTTTTGCGAAGATATTTCCTCTCTTGAATTATCAACACCTCCGCCCGGTGTAAGTGAAGTATTCGATATCTGAACAGTCTTACACAGTCTTGACAAAGATACTGTTGCAAGTGCATCAATTATAATTATGAGTTCGGGTTTAAGTATTTTTGCAATTCCCTCGGTTATTTCAGCACTCTCTATACCTGTTACGCCAAAAACATTGGCGCATATTGCACATACACTTGAAAATCCCGTCTTACCAAGCAGTTGGGGCTGAGTATTTTCAAGACCGCGTGTAACAATTATTCTGTCAATGCATTTCGGTCCAAGGCTGTCGGGTGTTATTTCCCTGTTTCCTATGCCGGCAATCAGAACTCTTCCGCTATCAGATATTTTTATCATTTTTCTTATAGAATCTGCGGTATGATTTACTATCTCATCAAAATCACTGTCTGTTATTCTATATATATTGTCTGTTTCAATAGTGATATATTTTCCCTTCTCACGCCCAAGAAGCTTTGCGCTGTGATCATTATCAACATTTACTGTTGTAACTGTACAGCTTTCATACTCCTCAATTTTACTATTTATACCGTTTGTTCCGTTAAACTCAGCAAACTCATTCGACTCAATTATAAGTCCTGTCCTCTTTTTTTTCACAATATCACCAATTAATAATAGTTTGTATCTATTAGTATTTACAAAAATCAATAAAATTATTGAAATTATATTTATTTTATTTTATCATATATGTATACACAGATATATACTAAGGAGCTTTGAAATGAAACAGAAAAAAGGAAAAAGTATTCTGGGTTCTGTTCTTGAACATATTTTTATAGACGGGTTATCAGGAATGGCACTTGGCTTATTCTCAACACTTATTATCGGTACTATCACAGAACAGGCCGGCACATTTATCGGCGGTGAAACAGGTAATTATATTGTGCTTATTTCAAAAGTAGCAAAAGTACTTATGGGAATAGGTATCGGTGTAGGTGTTGCCTGCAAATTTAAATGCAGTCCCCTACTTTGCGTATCAGCAGGTGTATGTGGTATGGTAGGTGCATTTGCTTCTAAAATATTAAACGGCACCATTCTTACTGAAGGGATAATCACACTTGCAGGTGTTGGCGAACCATTAGGTGCATTTATTGCTGCAATTGTTGGTATTGAAGTAGGTCGTATTATTGCAGGCAAAACAAAAATGGATATTATCCTGACCCCGCTTGTCACAATATTTGCCGGCTCAGTTGCAGGGTTATTAATGGGACCACCCATTTCGCAGTTTATGACTTTTGTTGGTTCGCTTATAAACTTCAATGTTGATAAGTATCCGGTTATTGGCGGTCTTGTGGTATCTGTACTTATGGGTATAGCACTCACTCTCCCTATATCTTCAGCGGCAATAGGTGTATCACTCGGTCTTTCGGGACTTGCAGCCGGTGCTGCAACCGTCGGTTGCGCTGCTCAAATGATAGGTTTTGCAGTAGCAAGCTATCGTGAAAATAAATTCGGCGGCCTTGTTGCCCAGAGTATTGGTACATCAATGATACAAATGCCAAACATAGTTAAAAATATTCGTATTTGGATTCCTGCAACCGTTGCATCTGCAGTTTTGGGACCAATATCCTCAGCTATATTAAAAATGACAAGTAATCCAGTCGGCTCAGGTATGGGAACATCAGGTCTTGTCGGTCAGATCTCAATGTTTCAGGTTATGACAGGTAATGGTATGAGTTCTACTTTAGTACTTGTTGAAATTATAATTATGCACTTTATAGCACCGGCTATTATCTCATTAGGTGTAAGTGAATTACTACGCAAAATAGGCTGGATCAAAAAAAATGATATGAAACTTGATATTTAATTTACAAAATGTACTTTTATTTTTCTCAAATATGTGTTAAAATATTGTTACAATAATTTCGGAGGATGTATAATGGATAAGGAATATGGTAATGATATTATAACACTGACCGATGAGAGCGGCAATGAACTGCAATTTGAACATTTTGGTTCTGTTGAGGTTGACGGCACCGTTTATGTCGGTCTTATTGAAATTTTTGATGACCCTCAGAAACAACTCGAGAGTGACGGAACTCTTTTTATTCTGAAAACTGTCGAGGATGATGCTGGTGAAGATATATTTGTAACCATCGATGACGACGAGCTTGAAAAAGTATCACGTGTTTTTGAAGAAACTTTTGAGGATCTTATTTTAGACTAAAATTCTCGCCTGCTGTGTGCGTTGACCGGTTATTTTAAACCTACACTACTTTTACGGGAATGATGCTCGGTCTTCTGTGTGCAAGCCGTTCCGGCATAGCCTGAAACGGAAGCCTGTGAAGAAGTACCGGCGAACACCAAGTCGGAGGCCAAGCGGTCTTAGGAAGACAACTC
>JAZUOQ010000235.1:0-5437 GCA_045604775.1 Eubacteriales bacterium | reverse complement strand
ACCTTTAGGGGTACCGGTAGATCCTGATGTGAAAATCACATACATTAAATCAGTATCTTTGTTTTGTTTCCATTTTTGTATATCAAGTGAAACATCAGTTGAAAGTTGTTTAAATGTCCACGCATTAATACTTTGCAAATTATTTGTAATTGTATCATCTGGATAAGTAATTATGCCGCAAGGTGACATAGTATCAACAATATCACCTATTCTTTTTTCCGGTAAACTCAGATCAACAGGTACATAAAAATTACCACTGAACAGTACACTGAAAAATGAAATTACATCGAATACTGTATGACGTATAGATACCAAAACGGCTTTATTAGTTGAATTTATATGCTTAGCAAGAGAACTGCCGATTTTTGATACCTGAACCCAAACCTCTTTATAAGTTAATGACGTACTGTTATCCGCAATGGCTATACTGTCAGGAAATTTGATGGCAGCATATTCAAGGTACGAAATCACATTGTAAATCAAATGTCAACCTCCAAATTGTATTGTAAAACATATTATACGACTATACAGTACATTTTTCAAGTTTTTTAAAATTAAAAAGGACTTGCTTTGCAAGTCCTTTTATAAATTAAAGTGTACCGAACTGGTCTCTCTTAACATAGGTTGTATGGAAAGCTTCGTGAGCCTTATGGCTACCGGGCTTTTCAAAGTAATCTTCATAAACCTCTTTAAGAACAGGATTATCGTGTGATTTTCTAAGCGGCATATTCTTATCAATATTGTAAAGAACAGACGCACGTTTTGCACGAATATCCTCTGTCTGATGAACAGAAGCGGGTTGGATAGGCTGACCGCCACCGTTTACACAACCGCCGGGACAAGCCATAATTTCAATAAACTGATAATCTGCCTCGCCACTTCTTACTTTGTCCATAATAATCTTAGCATTTGCAAGGCCTGAAGCAACTGCAACCTTAATTTCCATACCTGCGACGTTGTAAGAAGCTTCTTTAATACCTTCAGTACCTCTTACATCTGTAAACTCAAGACTGCCGAGTTCTTCGCCTGTAAGTGTTTCAACAGCTGTTCTGAGAGCTGCTTCCATAACACCGCCGGTAGCACCAAAGATTACACCTGCACCTGTTGATGAACCAAGAGGAAGGTCAAATTGCTCTTCAGGAAGTGCATTAAAGTTAATACCTGCACGCTTTATCATTCTTGCAAGTTCACGTGTTGTGATAACAACATCAACATCGGGAACACCTGCTGCGTTCTCATTGTCTCTGCCGATTTCAAACTTTTTAGCAGTACAGGGCATAACAGATACTACAAAGATATCCTTGGGATCAATACCCTTCTTTTTAGCATACCAAGTTTTTGCAAGAGCACCAAACATCTGCTGAGGTGATTTACAAGTAGAAAGATTGTCAAGAAGGTCAGAATAGTTATACTCACAGAACTTGATCCAACCGGGTGAACAGGATGTGATCATCGGGAGTTTGCCACCATTCTTAACCCTTTCAATAAACTCATTAGCTTCCTCAATGATTGTAAGATCTGCAGCTATATCTGTATCATATACACCATCAAAACCAAGACGTCTGAGTGAAGCAACCATTTTACCTTCACCATCAGTACCGATAGGATTACCGAACTCTTCAGCTATTGCAGCGCGTACTGCAGGAGCAGTTTGTACAATAACATGCTTGGTTTCATCTGTAAGTGCTTCCCAAACTTTTGCTGTATCATCTTTTTCAGCAAGCGCACCTGTAGGACAGTTTACAATACACTGACCACAAGATACACATGATGTCTCGTCAAGAAGTGCTTCAAAAGCAGAACCGATATGAGTTTCAAAACCTCTTTCGTTTGCGCCTATTACAGAAACAGCCTGATTCTTTTCACAAACTGCAACACAACGACGACAGAGAATACATTTTGAATTATCACGGTACATATGTGCAGCAGATGTATCAATTTCAGATTCTGTTTTTGCGCCATCATACTTTCCATCATTTTCCACACCGTACTCTGCACAGAGTTTCTGGAGTTCACAGTTACCACTTCTTACACAAGAAAGGCACTTACGGTTATGATTGGAAAGAATGAGTTCAAGAGTCATTCTTCTTGCTTTGATTACCTTTGGAGTGGAAGTAAATACTTCCATACCCTCGTTTACGGGATATACGCAAGCCGCAACGAGAGAACGAGCACCCTTTACTTCAACAACGCAGATACGGCATGCACCGATCTCGTTTATCTCTTTCATATAGCAAAGAGTGGGGATTTCAATGTTTGCAATTCTTGCAGCTTCAAGAATTGTAGAGCCTGCAGGAACAGAAACGTCAATATTGTTAATTTTAAGATTTACCATATTCATTTATACCTCTTCCTCCTTACTCTTTGATGATTGCATTAAACTTACAGCCGGAAATACATACACCACACTTAATACATTTTGTTGTATCAATCGAGTGAATTTCTTTTACATTACCGGTAATTGCACCAACAGGGCATTTTCTTGCACAAAGAGTACAACCTTTACATGCATCAGTTATTTTAAACTGAAGAAGGTCTTTACATACGCCTGCAGGACATTTTTTGTCTACGATATGAGCAATGTACTCATCTCTGAAATACTGAAGTGTTGAAAGGATTGGGTTAGGAGCTGTCTGACCAAGACCACAAAGAGCATTATCTTTAATATAATAGCAAAGTTCTTCAAGGTCATCAAGATCCTGCATTGTAGCATTACCGCTTGTAATTTTCTCAAGGTATTCAAGCAGACGTTTTGTACCGACACGGCAAGGTGTACACTTACCGCAGGACTCATCAACAGTAAACTCAAGGAAAAACTTAGCGATATCAACCATACAGTTATCTTCATCCATTACGATAAGACCACCGGAGCCCATCATTGAGCCGATTGCTGCAAGTGAATCGTAATCGATAGGAGTGTCAATAAGTGATGCAGGGATACAACCACCGGAAGGACCACCGGTCTGAGCAGCCTTGAACTTTTTGCCGTTAGGTATACCGCCACCAATTTCCTCAATTATCTCACGGAGTGTTGTACCCATAGGTACTTCAACAAGACCTGTGTTTGTAATTTTACCGCCAAGAGCAAATACCTTTGTACCCTTAGACTTTTCTGTACCCATTGATGCAAACCAATCAGCACCATTAAGTATAATCTGGGGGATATTTGCATATGTCTCAACATTGTTATTCATTGTAGGGATACTGAAAATACCCTTATCTGATGGGAATGGCGGACGGGGACGAGGCTCACCGCGATTACCCTCGATAGATGTCATAAGTGCTGTTTCCTCACCGCAAACGAATGCACCGGCACCAAGACGGATTTCGATATCAAAGCAGAAGTCTGTACCAAATATATTATCACCGAGAAGACCATATTCTCTTGCCTGATCAATAGCAATCTGAAGTCTGTTAACAGCGATAGGATACTCCGCTCTGATATATACAAAACCTTTACATGCACCTACTGCATAAGCGGCAATAGCCATAGCCTCAATTACAGCATGGGGGTCACCCTCTAGAACAGAACGATCCATGAATGCACCGGGGTCACCTTCATCGGCGTTACAGCTTACATATTTAATTTTCGACTTATTTCTGGATGCAAAGTCCCACTTAAGTCCTGTCGGGAAGCCTGCACCGCCACGACCGCGAAGACCGCTGTCCTTTATAAGCTGAATAACCTGTTCAGGTGTCATCTCGGTAAGAACTTTACCGAGTGCTTCATAACCGTCATAAGCAATATACTCATCAATGTTCTCAGGGTCGATAACACCACAATTTCTAAGCGAGATACGCTTCTGTTTTTTATAGAACATTGTATCATTGAGAGATTCAGTTTTACCCGAATCTTCATCAACTGTTTCTGCATAAAGATACTTTTTAACCACACGACCCTTAATAATATGCTCAGAAACGATTTCCTCGATCATATCGGGTTCAACACGGCTGTAGAAAGCACCTTCCGGATAAACTATCATAATAGGTCCAAGTGCACACAGACCAAAGCAGCCTGTCATAACAACTTTAACTTCGTCTTGAAGATTGTTTTTAGCAAGTTCAGCATTAAGTGCATCAATGATCTTATGACTGCCAGATGATGTACAACCTGTACCGCCGCAAACAAGAATATGACTTCTTATCATTTTATTCTCCATTCTGCCGCTGCGCTGCGGCAAATATTTTTCATAATTAACTTCCCTTATGCGCTTATTGTAAAGGGAATACAGTGAAAATTTATGCCTTAGCTACGGTATATTCCTCAACAACTTTGTTGTTAACAAGATGCTCATGAACGACCTTTGCAACCTTATCCTCTGTCATCTTAACATAAGTTGTTTTTTCACCTGTAGGTGCAATTATTTCAACGATAGGCTCAAGCTGACACATACCGACACAACCAGCCTGTGTTACAAGTACATTTTTAAGTCCTCTGTTCTGAACTTCTTCAACAAACTTGTTAAGAACAGGACGTGCGCCAGCTGCAATACCGCAAGTTGCCATTCCGATTACAACTCTTACAACGCTGTCTTCATCTTCAACACCGCGAAGCTGTACATTGTTCTGCATTTTATTTTTTATTGCTCTGAGTTCTTCCAAAGTTTTCATTATAATTTGCCTCCCTCTATACTTTGTAGGTTTTCTTTTATAAAATCTGTAAGCCACATCAGAATTTCAGGTTCTGTGATAGGTACACCTTCAAGCATTTGTTTGATTTCATCCGTATCAAACACAAACGAACCATTATCCGTAATATGAGTGTACACATACCTGATATCCGGTTTTGCAGAAATAAGTGTAATCATCGTGGACGGCATATCACCAATAGGTGCTCTATCAAGATGAGTCAATTTAAATTGTGCATAAACCGATGTGCCTACACCAACCTTTGATTTGATATCAAAGGTACCTCCCGTATCAAGCGCCTGCTGACGAAGAAGCGGAATACCAAGTCCAACCTTACGTGTTGTACGGCTGGTTACAAACGGATCCGTTACCTTTGCAAGAAATTCTTCGGTCATACCGCAACCGTTATCTGTTATTGTAATAGATACAATATCTGATTTGATGCTTTCTGTGACTTTTATTTCAATTAAGTCAGCATTTGCTTTAACGGAGTTTTGCGTAATATCAAGAATGTTAAGCGAAAGCTCTTTCATTCCAAATTAATTCATATACTTAGCAAGGATATCAGGAATATCGCTTACAGTAA
The DNA here is from genome assembly GCA_045604775.1 of Eubacteriales bacterium. Lineage (GTDB taxonomy): Bacteria > Bacillota > Clostridia > Oscillospirales > QAKW01 > RGIG9041. The sequence goes on along the minus strand of JAZUOQ010000235.1, from coordinate 222 downwards.
GACGTCCATATACTTCTTCATTTATTGTAAGTACAGGTGCAAGACCACAAGCACCGATACATCTTGTTTCAACAAGAGTAAACATACCATCTTCTGTAGTTTGATTTGATTGAATGTTTAATAATTTTTTGAATTCATCAACAACAGCTTGAGAACCACGTACATAACATGCTGTACCTAAGCAAACACCAACAACGTATTTACCTTTTGGTTCAAGAGTGA
>JAZUOQ010000234.1:0-3983 GCA_045604775.1 Eubacteriales bacterium | reverse complement strand
ACCGATTCGACAATCACAAAATCCATTGAAGACATTGTGCCGCGCAAACCGTTAAAGCCCGAATTCGGCGATGTCGAATTGCAATAAACGAACAACGAAAAGCAGGCCAAATGCCATACCAGGATCAATTTTCAGCAAAATTTTATCAGTTACGACATTTTCCCAAGCAGGTGATACTAAAAGCTTGTCTCCAATTATCATTGGCTTATAAAATTGTTTCCAGTTATTTTTCCATTCATCGTCGTTAACAACAGAAACATTCATTTCTAAAGTGCCCAGCATATGAGAAAAATCGCTTTGTTTAAGTTGCAAAAGTGACTTTTCCACCATATCAATTGTTTCACTGCCCTGCTCATTATTAGCAGTATAAAACTTAATACAAGAACGCTGGGAACTTAACTTCATAAGTTCATCATCTATATAATCATAGGTAGGTGTTTTTGTCTTAAGAAATTCATTAAAATCCTCACTGTCACATACTTCAAACCCTCCTACGCCAACTGTAATTAATAAATTTGAGATATGTTCAATGCCTGTATGTGATGTTGTAATAACCGCCATTTTGTATTGCATATTATTCACCGTATAGTAACTATTTATATTTTTTTCTTTTTAATATTTTATCAATGTCATTTTTATGAGCAATAATCATCAAATGATCATTGGCTTTAATTACATAATCAGCAGATGGAGTTATATTAAGAGTTCCATTTTCACTTTTTATTCCAATAATTGATACATTGTGCTTTGCACGTATATTTGACTCTTTTAAGCTTTTGCCGACCCATTCACTTATAGGAAGCATTTCGTGTATAGAATAGTCCTCTTGAAGTTCAATATAATCAAATATATTATCATTACTGTATTTAACAGCAATTCTTTCAGCAATGTCCTTTGCAGGATATATAACATCATCAGCGCCGTTTCTAAGTAAAAACTTAGTATGTATACTGCGCTCTGACAAACTTACTACGATTGATGCACCAAGTTCTTTAAGTAAACATGTTATTTCAAGACTGCTTTGAAAGTCATTGCCAATACAAACAAAACATATATCAAAATTAGAAACACCTATTTTTTTCAAAACTTCTTCATTGGTACAGTCAGCCACAAGTGCACTTGTAACCAGACTCATAAAATTCTCAACCGCTGACGGATCTTTATCAATGATCATTATTTCATTGCCCTGTTCAATAAGATCATTACATAAATGCGAACCAAACCTACCCATTCCTATTATAAGCATCGACTTCATAGTAAACACCCCTAACCGATAATAATATTTTCTTTAGGATATCGTATATCGGGAACCTTACGTCTTTCAGTAAAAGATAATGCAAACGAAAGGCTGCCAACCCTACCAAAATACATTAAAAGAATAATTGAAATTTTTGAAATAATGGACAAATCACGCGTAATACCAGTAGTCATACCTACTGTTCCGATAGCAGAAAATGCTTCAAAAGCAACATCAGAAATATTAAAATTCTGATTTGATAATAAAATAATTATCATTGCGCTTAACGCAAGAAATAAATTTATAAAAAATACCGTACTGGCTTTTTTTATAATATTATCATCAAGTGATCTATTAAACGCTGTATGACCTTTTTCCTTTTTAATGTAGGAAATTATAAAAAAGGCAATAGCTGCAACGGCAGTTGTCTTAATACCGCCGGCGGTAGACCCGGAACTACCCCCGATAAACATTAATATTATTGTAACTATCTTACCTGCACCAGAAAGAGAAGCAATATCTACAGTATTGAATCCTGCTGTGCGTGGGCTGACAGATAGGAAAAGCGAGGAAAGTATTCTTTCTTTAATTGAAATATCGGAAAAAATCCCATTATTCTCAGAAAAATAAAAGAACACCGCACCGCCAAAAATCAAAATTGCAGTTACAGTAACAACAACCTTTGTATGTAACATATACTTTTTAAAATTGAATTTGTTATGGTAAATATCGTCCCAAACAATAAAACCTATTCCGCCGATAATTATTAAAGTCATTATAACCAAATTAACTAAAATATCATCACTGTAAGAAGTTAATGAACAAAACTCACCGCTTCCACCCATCAAATCAAAACCTGCATTACAAAAAGCTGACACAGAATGAAATATCGAGAAATATACCCCATTAACAAAACCCATTTGCGGAATAAATCTAATTGAAAGTAATGCTGCACCTAAGGTTTCAAATAATAAAGTACCAATTACTATTTTTTTTACAAGTCTGACACCGCCGCCGACATGCATTGAATTCAAACTATCGTGAATAAGTTCACGATTTCGAAGTCCTATTTTTTTGCGAAGCAGTGTCAAACCATAAACACCAAATGTAATAAAACCCAAACCACCGATTTGAATCATTGTAAGTATAACTAACTGACCAAATACAGACCAATGAGCAAAAGTGTCATATACAACAAGACCGGTAACACACGTAGCCGAAGTAGCTGTAAAAAAAGCATTTAAAAATTGAGTGGGTGTTCCCTCTTTTGATGAAATCGGTAGCATTAGCAAAAGCGAGCCAATTATAATAATGATTATAAAACCAATCATAATCATTTGAGTACGTGAAAATTCAGTTCTACTTTTTTGCATATCAAATACCTAAAATTAAAATTCTATATTTATACAATCATTACTTACAGTACAACTGATCTTATTCAAATCTTTACTGAAATTTTCAATTAAAATTTGAGCAATTTTATCTTCAATTTCCTTTTGAATCAACCTTTTTAATGAACGAGCACCAAACTTGCGGTCATAACCTTTTTCAGCAACATAAGAAAGGGTTTTATCATCGTATGAAAATTCGATTTCACGTAATTTAAGACTTGATTTCAAATCATTAAGCATAATATCTGCAATAGCTTTAACTGTTTTACCATCAAGTGCAGAGAAAGTGATTATCTCATCAACGCGATTAACAAACTCCGGTCTAAGAAATGTAAGAAGTGCATTAACAGATTTTTCTTCAGCTAATTCTTTCTCAGTACGGTTAAATCCTGTTGTATTCATTGCACCGGAAGTAATATTAGTTGTCATTATTATAACGGTATTCTCAAAATTTACAGTTCTACCTCTGGCGTCTGTAAGTTTGCCATCATCAAGCATCTGTAGCATAATATTAAGAACATCAGGATGTGCTTTTTCAATTTCATCAAAAAGTATGACACTGTATGGCTTTCTTCGAATTTTCTCTGTAAGCTGTCCCGCATCATCATAACCAACATATCCTGGAGGTGCTCCAATTAGTTTTGAAACACTATGCTTTTCCATATACTCACTCATATCAATACGTATAAGCGTTTCAACACTGTCATACAGTTCGATTGCAAGACGCTTTACAAGTTCGGTTTTTCCAACACCGGTAGGTCCGGTAAATATAAACGATACAGGACTTCTATTAAATCCAATACCTACACGTCTCCTTTTAATTGCTGCAGAAACTGCATCTATTGCACCATCCTGACCGATAATTCTTTTTTTAAGATTATCAGCAAGCTTAGTAAGTTTTTCATATTCTTGTTCTTGTATTTTAGATGCAGGAATACCAGTCCATAATTCCAGAACATTTGCAATATGCTCAAATGTAAGTTCTGTTAATGTATCAGATTCAGAAAGTTCAGCAAGAGCATTTTCTACAACGCACTCCTGCGCTTTTAATTCAGCAATAGATTTAAATGTTTCATCTGTTTGTTCAGCACCTTGAAATTCATCAAGTTTATTTTTTGATTTCAGAAAGCTTGCGTTCATTTTTAAATTTATTATTCTGAGCAACATTAGCAAGTGATGCACCACTGCAAGCTTCATCAATCAAATCAATTGCCTTATCAGGCAAAAAACGGTCGGTAATATAACGCTCAGACATCATTGTTGCCTGAACAATCAAAGAATCGGGTATTTTAACATTGTGATACTCCTCATATTTGATTTTAATACCTTTAAGAATAGCTATAGTATCTTCAATC
>JAZUOQ010000233.1:0-2407 GCA_045604775.1 Eubacteriales bacterium | reverse complement strand
ACTGTTGTATTAGCTGTATTTACTTGTTTTATTGTATTATGCAGAGTGTATGGTAAACTTGAAGTTTTGCCTAAACTTAGAGTAACATATTTACTTGTCGGTTTATACGCGCTGGTTACTATTTATTATACTTTTAATGGCTTTGGCGGTGGTTCGGGCATACTATCAGGTACAATCCAAGCAGTATTTCTTGCATTTTTCTTTGCTGTTGTTGTTATTATAAATTCATTTAATAAACTAAAAAAAGTGCTTATGGTTTACTCGCTTTCTTCTGTTTTCGTGGGTATTTATGGTGTTTGGCAATTTGCTACCGGTCAGGGCGGAACAGGCTGGGCTAACGATGAAGATTATATAGGCGGTCTCAGAAGAATAAGCGCAACTTTTGCAAATCCCAATGTTTATGGTGAATTTATTATTTTTACTTGCTGTATTATTATTTCGGCATTTCTTTTGCATAACAGTAAGATACAAAGAATAATTCTTGCATGTTGTTTTGCTCTTCAAGCTGTAAATCTTGCTTTGACATATTCACGTGGTTGCTATATTGCACTTGTTATTGCTGTTTTATTGATTATTTGGTGTTGTGATAAGCGAATTCTTGGTTTTGGTTTTTTTGCACTTCCTGCACTTCCATCTGTTTTGCCGCGAAATGTAATTACGCGTATTATGAGTGTGGCTACTTCTCTTAAAGATAGTTCTGTGACATACAGGTTCAGTATTTGGAGAGGAGCTCTACGAGTTGTTGAAAATCATTGGTATGTCGGATCGGGTATAGGTACGGCCGCTTTTATATCTTTTTATCAAAACTATATGATTCACGGTGTCACGGCACAGCATTCACACAATTTGTTAATTCAGATTACAATAGAATTAAGTATTGTTGCAACAATACTTATGCTTCTGATTATGCTGTTTACCATTAAAGATGTTTGTTATACTATTAAAAATTTCACCTCTATGCGTACTAAATTTGTTTTGATACCGCTTTTAGCATCATTTGCCGGAATAATGCTTGAGGGTATGGTTGATTATATTTTTTATAATAATATCATCTATCTTATGTTCTGGACTGTTTTGGCACTTGTTGTTGCCGGACTTAATATTATAAATAATAATCCGGAATTCGCCATTGCGGCAGAAAAGGAGTAATATATGAAAAAATATAGACTATTTGGAAAAATACCGGTGTTTGACTTAGTTGTAATTTTGGTTGTTGTTTTGTCAGCAGTGGTTTGTTATAAAGTTTTTTTCTCTGGGAACTCAAAGGATGTTGTTACAGTCACGGAAATGAAAACAATAAAATATACTGTAGAGTTTTCGAATTTATCAAACTTGATTGATGGTATACCTGAACTGGGTGAGGTTGTTTATGACAAGAATACAAACTTTGAAGTCGGAAAAGTTGTTTATTCTGAAACCGAGCCGGCAGTGGTCTATGCCATGAATGAACTGACAGGTGAAAGTGTCAAAACTGTGTATGATGATAGACAGACAATACGTATAGTTGTTGAAGCAATTGCTAATGTTTCTGATATTTCCACAACAGTTAATGATGTTCGCCTTGGTATAGGCAGAACACTAACACTGAATATGCCAAGCCTGTGTGCGTCGGGCGTTGTCAAGAATATTGAAATTGTGGAGGATTAACTATGAAATTAATAGATAAGAATGGTAAGCTATTTGAAAAAATCAGTCTTCTTGATATTTTGATAGTTATTTGTGTGGCGTTTATTTCCCTTATATTTATTCTTAACAGAAATGAAAAAATAAGTTTGCCGGTAAGCACGAAATCAGATATTGAATATACTGTTGATCTAAAAGCTTATAGTGTTGATAAGGGTATGCGTTCTCCATTTGAAGTTGGTGATAAACTTTATGCAAGCACCGGCGAATTTATTGGTGAGATATTATCAGTAGAGGAAAAAATAACTGTATCAAAAGAGAAACTTCAAAATGGTACTTATGTCGATTATGAAAATCCTAGATATGTTGATTATTTTATCAGAGTGAAAGGTAATGGTACTGTAACTGATAAGGGAGTGTTCGCTGAGGGTACTTTTGCTCTTTATCCGAATAATTCAATTACGGTTGGTTCAACATATTTTTACGGCAATGTTGTTGTGTTAAGCGTTAAAAATTGATAACATTTATGTCAATCTATCCAAAAGTTTAATAATTCTATTGACTTAAAAAAAATGTTAAGTTAATATTAGATTATAATTTAATTTTGATTATTTAGGAGGATTACCTATGTACTCCAAAGAGGTAACAGTAACCAATAGTGTTGGTCTTCATGCCAGACCTGCTACGTTTTTCATTCAGAAGTCAAATGAATTCAAAAGCTCTATCTGGGTTGAAAAAAGTGATAGACGTATTAATGCTAAGAGTCTTTTGGGCATTCTTTCTC
>JAZUOQ010000232.1:0-1814 GCA_045604775.1 Eubacteriales bacterium | reverse complement strand
GCTCGCTTCATCTGCCACAGGCAGCACTCGCAGTCGCAACCAACTGCTCTACTCCGCGATATTGATTATATATAGTAAAAGCGTATAGCTTAAACTGATTAACATTTATGCTCGTCGGTCTACGCCCGACGGCTTCCGTTTGCGGTGATTTTGCAACGCAATATTAATATATGTTTTTTTAATGCCTATATACTATAACACAGCAAAATTAAAAAGTCAATAGTAATTATTATTTTTTCGGACGACTGTGTTTTACAAAAATTTCAATGAAATTCAAAATGTTCGTTTTGTTCGGTTTTGCTAGCTATACTTGAAAGTGAAAGGTATAGTGCAAAATAACAAATTTGGCTCAAAATTCAAAATGTTCGTTTTGTTCGGTTTTACTCGCTATACTTAAAAGTGAAAGGAGTGATGCGAAATGTCAAAATCCTTTGACAAAACCTTAAAACGCTTATGCAATAAGAAAATAAGTGAATATGATGCGCCACTGCTCAGTGATAACTTTACAGTTACTGAGGCGATCGCGGCGGCGGTCATAAAAAAAGCAATGAGCGGTACTACCGATTCCGTAAAACTTATACGTGAGATACTGGATGAAGGTGGAAAAGAGGTACATAACGAATTTAAGGTGGATATAAACGTTGTCGAATAACAGAGAAGATCTTATTTCATTATCTGTAACGCGCCGGCAGAACGCCTTTTTAAATGCCGATGCATTTGAGGTGCTTTATGGCGGTGCAGCAGGTGGCGGAAAAAGTTACGGTCAGTTGGTAGACGCGCTTGTTTATGCACTTAAATACCCAGGTTCCAAACAGATCATATTTAGGCGCACATTGCCTGAACTTGAAAAGTCACTTATTCGAACAGCACTTTCAATTTACCCCAAGGATATTTTCAACTATCAGAGAGCAGCTCACACGGGGACGTTTGTCAGCGGTTCTTTAATAGACTTTGCATATTGTGATAATGAGAATGATGTTTATAAGTATCAATCAGCAGAGTATGACGTTATTCGGTTTGACGAATTAACTCATTTTACTGAATCAATGTATATTTATCTCATATCTCGTTGTCGTGGTGCGAACGATTATCCGAAACATATAAAGAGTACAACAAATCCTGGCGGTGTGGGACACAGTTGGGTAAAATCACGCTTTATAGATATAGGTAGATCAGATACTGTTCATACTGTGGGAGGAACTACGCGGATCTTTATTCCTGCGCGCATTACCGACAATAAGTTTTTGACTGAAAAAGACCCTGAATATATAAAACGTCTTCAGAATTTGGATGAGCGTGACAGACGTGCACTTCTTGATGGTGACTGGGATATAACAGAAGGGAGATTTTTCACCTCTTTTAATCGCAATATACATATATGCCATCCTTTTATTATCCCATCGGAATGGAATAGGTATATAGCGTTTGACTATGGTCTTGATATGTTAGCGGCGTATAAAATCGCAATTGACTTTAATGGCAGGGCATATGTTATAGACGAGGTATATACCGGTAAGGACAACGGCGGTGAAGGGTTGATAGTATCAAAAGCTGCCGATGAATTAAAACGGATTTGCGGTACCGACCGTATACGAGCCATATACGCACCACCTGATTTATGGTCGAGACAGAAGGATAGCGGCAAAAGTATTGCTCGATTGTTTTTTGAAAACGGAATAAGTCTCTCTATACTTTCTAAAATTCGGAACATATAAATCAATCGCATCTTTTGAAAAACAATGTTCTAATCTATCTGATTCATTTCTTCTATATTCAGCCACCAGTGCTTCTTCCAATTCTGGAATTAAATCTCC
>JAZUOQ010000231.1:0-3724 GCA_045604775.1 Eubacteriales bacterium | reverse complement strand
AAGCGTCATGATCTCCTGGTTGTCCTCCGGGCTCCATCCCAGAAGGCCGACAAAGTTGATCACGGCCTCGGTCAAAAATCCCTGCTCGATCAGGTCTTCATATGAAGAATGTCCGCTTCGTTTGGAAAGCTTCTGATGCTCCTCATTTGTGATCAGCGGGCAATGAATGTAAACCGGCTCTTCCCATCCGAATGCCTGATACAGGCGGGTATACTTCGATGCGGAAGACAGGTACTCGTTTCCACGAACGACATGTGTAATGTTCATCAGATGATCATCTACAACGTTTGCAAAATTAGGAAGTGTTTTTGCAATTACTTTCGGTATAATCTCGCTGAATATAAGTATTATAACAGTCATTAAAACAGTTGCGATCCAGGGTCCCAACTGCCAGTATCCGACAACGATTACTGTTGCAACTGAAGATGACGCGATGTTAACAAGATTATTTCCTATAAGTATTGAAGCAAGTGCACTTTCGTAGGTTGAATATATTTTCAGCGCAAACTTTGCAGCTAACCCACCTTTTTCTTCAGCCAATCTGCGTAACCGAATTTCGTTTGATGATGCATATGCGATTTCTGATGCCGAAAAAAATGCTGAGAGGATAACAAAGATTATAATAGCAATATAATTACCCATTATCATTACCTCCGATCGCCTCTTCCTCATCGTATATTTCACCGACAAGTTCTTCAAGGATGTCTTCAACGGTAATTATACCGAGGGTGGTATCCCCTGAACGTACATATGCAATGTGTGTTCGTTTGCTTGAAAGTGTTGAAATGAGGTCATCTACAGGTGTAGTATCCGGAATAAACTCTGCACTATGCATAACTTCCGCTACTGTGATATCGGGGTTTTTAAAGTATTTTTTTAAAAATGAACGTATACCAAGTGTGCCGACAACATTACCGTCACCGTCCACAACAGGCAGTCTTGAATATGTGCACTCACGTACCGTACGTGCTACGCGTTCAGCAGACCAATGGATGCCGACTGTAACAACTTTGTACCACGGTGTCATTACTTCTTTTGCTGTTGACTGTGAAAATTCAATTGCGTTTTGTACAAGTTCTTCAGTGTCCTCGTCAATGTCGTTTTCCTCAACGTAGGTCTCGATAATATCATACAACTCGTCCTCTGTAACAGTAGGTGATTCTGTTGCCAGCTTTTTGAAAGGACGGTTGATAAGTTTGCTGAATGATGAAAACAAAAAGCTTATCGGTGTGAGAACCTTCATTAAAAATATGAGTGAACCGGAAGTAAACTTTGCAAAATTTTCGTTACACGCTTTTGCAAAACTTTTCGGTATCATCTCGCCTAAAAAGAACACGATAATGGTTGTAACTATGGTACACAGTGTGACAGCATAGTCCGGTAAAACCTCAATACCATCAAAAATCCAATAAGTAAAAACAGTTGAAAGTGTTGCAATTGCAGTGTTAACAATATTGTTGCCGATAAGCAGTGTTGTCAAAGCTTTGTCAAAATTATCAAGAATGTAAAGTACGCGTTTTGCACCCTTGTCCCCATTTTCTGCATTGTTTGTTATGCGTATACGGTTAACTGATGCCAAAGCCATCTCTGTTCCTGAAAAATATGCGCTTAGCATTAACAATACTGCGATTGCGACCAAATATCGCACAGGACCGTCGTCCATTAAAAAATCAACTCCATTCTAATATATTAGTAATTAATATATCACATATTTCACGCAAATGCAATACTAATAATACAATTCTTGACAGTACTAAAAATCTGAAATATAATCAAAAAGAGGTGATATTAATGCCAAAATATCCGTTACAGAAACTGAAAATATTATATATACTCGATATACTTAAAGAGAATACCGATGATACTCACGGCATAACGGTTAAAGAAATTATAAAAGAACTTGAGTCGCGTGGTGTAATGGCAGAACGTAAGTCTGTTTATTCGGATATTGAGTTGCTTCGTGATATTTACGGTGCGGATATAATAAGTGTTCGTAAATACTGTAACACGGAATATTCACTAGTGAGTAGGGATTTTGAACTTGCAGAAGTGAGATTGCTGGTAGATGCTGTTCAGTCATCGAGATTTATTACCAGAAAGAAAAGCTTTGAACTTATCAGAAAACTAGAATCACTTACAAGTAAAGCGGATGCGCGCTCGCTTAGGGGACAGGTATTTGTTGCAAACCGTATTAAGACAATGAATGAAACAATTTATTATAATGTTGATGCTGTAAATCAGGCTATTTCTGAAAACAGGCAAATAACATTTAAATATTTTGAATGGACACCCCAAAAGAAAAAAAGCCTGCGACGTAATGGTGAATTGTATCGTGTTAGCCCTCAAGCACTTTTGTGGGATAATGAAAATTATTATCTTGTTGCATTTGATAATGACAGAAAGAAAATAAGGCACTATCGTGTGGATAAAATGCTTAATATAACTGTATGCGAAGTAAAAAATACTGCCGTGACAAATCTTGATACGGCATTGTATAGCAAGCGTATGTTTGGTATGTTCGGAGGTGAAAGTATTTCAGTTACAATACGGTTTGATAACTCACTTGCAGGTGCAGTTATTGATCGCTTTGGAACAGATGTTATGCTGATACCGGAACAAGATACATTTGTTGCAAATGTCACCGTAAACATAAGCCCACAGTTTTTTGGGTGGATTTGCGCTTTTGGTACCGGTGCACAAATCATAGGTCCTGACAATATAGTAAATGAGTTTTCGGAATATGTGAATGAGATAGCAAAAAAATATAACGGTTGAAGTAATTATGCTTCAACCGTTGTTTTTATAAAATAACAGCATCTTTAAAAATATTCAAATCAATATCGGTATTTTCATTGCCCGAAACAGTGTAGGGAATTCCAAGCTCATTGTATTTTGCACTTGCTGCTCTGTTATAACGAAGTAACTCAACTTTTGATTTTTTTGTTATTTCGGCTATTGCCGAAAGATTTTCTTTTGTGTCGGTTATCTGTGGTATGAGTGGTATTCTTATAACGTGAGGGATTCCGGAGTCTACAAGGGTATTGTAATTTTCCAAAATAATATCATTATATACACCTGTATATTTTTTATGCTGTTCTCTGTTAAAAAGTTTTATATCCATTATGACATAGTCAAGCATAGAGATAACTTTTTTGAAAACGTCATTGTTTGCATATCCGCTTGTTTCAATTGCTGTATGTAATGGTTTTATTCCGTTGATTACTTCACATAAAAACTCACTCTGTAAGAGAGGTTCACCGCCGGAAAAGGTAACCCCGCCATCTTTTAAAAATGGAGTATAACTAAGTAGTTTTTCACAAAGCTTATCACTTTCCCACTTTTGTCCTTTTACGGTTACAAGACCCTTTGGACAAGCGTGTATACATCTGTCAAACGGCTTGCAATCAGGGTGATTGCACGGGATTTTACACTTATCGCAATGAATACACGATGCTTTCCTTATTGACAGTTGAAGATCACTTTTAAGGCCTTCGGGATTGTGACACCATATACATCTTAGCGGACATCCTTTTAAAAATACCGTAACGCGTGTACCGGGACCGTCGTGGACGGTAAATTCTTTTATATCAAATATTGTACCTGTCACAGTCGGTATTCCTGTCTTGCGATAACATGATCCTGATATTCCTTGTCAAGTTCTGTAAAATATGCGCTCCATCCCCATATACCTACAATTAACTGTGGATGGTTCTCAGGGTGTATT
>JAZUOQ010000230.1:0-2441 GCA_045604775.1 Eubacteriales bacterium | reverse complement strand
ATATATAAAATAAAATTAAAGAGGTTATTAAATGAAAAAAATTATTTGTAAAGTAGAGTATGATACTGAAACTGCTGAACTTGTTGCAAAATATACAAACGGTGAATTCGGTGATGCACAAGGGTATGAAGAGAGTCTTTATGTTACTCCCGCCGGTAAATATTTTGTATATGTCAACGGCGGTGAAGATTCAATTCATCCTATCGAAAACATATCAAGAATTTCTGCTGAAAAATCAAAGATTTGGCGTGAGGAACGTGGTATCTAATAAAAATGCTCTTATATAGAGCATTTTTTTGTAATACATTTTTGCTATAAACGGTAAACTGTATATGGAGGTGTTGCTGTATGATAAAAAATAATTTTGATAATGAAATGATAGGAAGCGTTATGTCAGAAAACTTTATCAGTGTGACACCTGATATGACTGTTAAACAAGCTATGCGTGCACTTGTAAAACAAGCAGCGGAATGCGACAATATATATGATATTTATGTAACAGATGATACTGGGACATACTATGGATTAGTAAATCTTAAAGACTTGATTATCGCCAGAGAAACAACGGAATTTAAATCACTTATATCATATTCGTATCCATATGTGTATGCCGATGAGCTGATTGATGATTGTGTTGACAGACTGCATAACTGCTTTAGAGATTCGATACCTGTTCTAAATAGAGACGACAAGCTTTTAGGTATTATTACTGCACAAACAATAGTTAAACTTTTAGATGATGAAATGAGCGAGGACTACGTAAGACTTGGTGGATTGACTTCAGAAGAGGATATCAACGTGTCTACCACAGCAAGTGCTTTAAAACGTTTACCTTGGTTATTAATACTACTTGTACTTGGTCTTGTTGTTTCTACAGTTGTTGGTTTTTTTGAAAGTGTTATTGCTGAACTTACCGTTATAATATGTTTTCAATCGTTGATTTTGGGTATGGCAGGTAACACAGCAACACAATCTCTTGCTGTTACAATTCGTATTTTGACCGATGATAATCTTAGTTTCCCTGATAAACTTAAACTTGTTGTAAAAGAAGTCAGAATCGGAGCTTTAGTTGGTTTGGCACTTTCTTTGGTCTCGTTTATAACGGTTGGTTTGTTTGTTTATTATATAAAGTTAGAGTCTTTTGCATTTTCTTTTGCTGTATCAGGGTGTATATCCGCAGCTCTTGTTATTTCAATGACCGTGGCAAGTTTTACAGGAACGATTGTGCCAATATTATTTCAAAGGCTCAAAATTGATCCTGCTGTAGCTTCAGGACCGCTTATTACAACACTTAATGACCTTGTAGCTGTTGTGACATATTATGGCATTGCTTGGTTGTTACTTATTAAAATATAATCCCGTAGAATTAATCTACGGGATTATATTTTAATCAAAAAGCGGAGTTGAAAAATATCTTTCTGCAGTATCGGGTAAAATCGTTACAACTGTCTTACCACTACCAAGGTGCTTTGCAAGCTTTAATGCTGCTGCAACATTAGTACCGCTGCTTATACCACACATTATTCCTTCTTTACTTGCAAGAAGTTTTGCTGTGGTAATTGCTTCTTCGTCAGTTACGATACATATATCGTCATAAATATTTTGGTTTAGTATTTTAGGTATTACGCCGTCACCAATACCCATTTGTAAATGTGTACCAATAAGACCTCCTGATAAAATTGCTGCATCTTCAGGTTCAACAGCCCAAATAGTCATATTAGGATTGGTCTCTTTTAACACCTCACCGATACCGGTAAGTGTTCCACCTGTACCTATTCCTGAACAAAAACCATGTATTGTTTTATTTACCTGTTCTAATATTTCTTTGGCAGTTTGTTTTCTTTGAATTTCAGGATTAGCTTCGTTTTCAAATTGCTGTGGAACAAATACATTTTTATCTTCACGCTGCATTTGGAGTGCACGCTGTAAACATTCTTCAATACATGCTCCAATATTACCGGCATCATGAATCAGTATAACTTCTGCACCATAGTGATTAACTAGTTTTCTGCGCTCTTCACTTACTGAATCAGGCATAATTATTTTTGTTTTATAACCCCTGACTGCCCCAACAAGAGCAAGCCCTATCCCTTGATTGCCACTTGTTGGTTCAACAATAATGGTATCTTTGTTTATTTTTCCGTTTTTTTCTGCTTCTAGGATCATATTATAAGCAGTTCTTGTTTTTATTGAACCTCCTACATTTAGTCCTTCAAACTTTACAAGTATTTCTGCACTGTCTTTATCACATATATGTTGAAGTCTAATTATAGGAGTGTTACCCATAGCTTCCAAAATATTATTACATATCATATCTGTTACCTCAAATTATATCAATCTATATTATTATATAGTCGATTAATATCAAAGGCAAGTGTTTTTTATTTGATATTCTAACTTACTTGTAGTCACGTAATTTCGGGATAATTCTACTTTCATAT
>JAZUOQ010000229.1:0-2984 GCA_045604775.1 Eubacteriales bacterium | reverse complement strand
ACAAAGTTTGAGCCTATAAATCCAGCGCCGCCAGTAACAATAATAGTCATAATAATTTCTCCTTAAAAATTAATGTAAAACATTTGGGCATTTCAACAGCGGGGTAGTTAACAGAATTAACAATGTTACCGTTTTCAAGATAATCCATAATCTCATGAGCTGCCATATAAGCACAGTTATCTTCGCTTTCTTCTGTTGAAGCACCAAGATGGGGGATGGAAATACAGTTTTTCATAGCAATAGTTTTAGCGTTGGGGAAGTCAGTTATGTACTTTGCAACTTTGCCTTCTTCAAGAGCTTTTGCCATATCTTCATCACAAACAAGGTCAGCTCTTGAAAGATTGATTATGATAACGCCATCTTTCATTTTTGTAATGCTGTCAGTGTTTACAAAATGTTTTGTTTCTTCTGTAAGAGGAGCATGGATGCAAATGATATCGCTGTGCGCATATATATCATCAAGATCGGTAGCTTTGCTTACATGGCTTGATAGATTCCAAGCAGACTTGAGTGAAATATAAGGATCATAGCCAAGTACTTTCATACCAAGTTTGTTTGCAGAGTTAGCGACATTAACACCAATAGCACCAAGACCTACAACGCCGAGAGTTTTACCGGTAATTTCGTGACCTGCAAAATTGCTTTTGCCTTTTTCAACCTGCTTAGCAACATCATCACCAGTGAGAGTTTTGGCCCATTCAATACCACCGATAATATCGCGTGATGCAAGAAGTAATGCGGCAATAGCAAGTTCTTTAACTGCGTTTGCATTAGCACCCGGTGTGTTGAATACAACAATACCCTGTTCAGCACAATCATTAACCGGTATATTATTTACACCAGCTCCCGCTCTTGCGATGGCGAGCAGGCTTTCGGGCATTTGCATATCGTGCATAGAAGCACTTCTGACCATTATAGCATCGGGATTCTCACATGAATCTGATACATTGTAGTTTGCACCGAACTCGTTTGTTCCAACGGGAGAAATTTTGTTAAGTGTTAAAATGTTCATTCTAAATTCCACCTTTACTTAATTGTAAACTAATTATAACATATTATATTTTAAATTCATTTCAATTTCAATATGTATATTTACTAAAAACTATTTGTTTTGCATTGCATAATTGTGTATTTTGTGTTATTATTAAAATAATTTAAGTTCAAATTTTATAAAATGGAGCTAAAACTATGAAAGTAAGCAAGATTAAGGAAATTCTTGAAGCAAAGGTACTGTGTGGTGAAGCAAATTTGGAAGTTGATGTCCAATCAGCGTGTGGTTCTGATATGATGAGTGATGTTCTCGCTTTTGTAAAAGATCAGAGTATTTTGTTAACGGGACTTGTAAACCCGCAAACTGTAAGAACAGCAATGATGATGGATATGAAATGTATAGTTTTTGTACGTGGCAAACAGCCTGATAATACAGTTGTTTCTCTTGCTGAAGAAAACGGAATAGTTGTCCTTTCTACTGAATATAGAATGTATACAGCATGTGGTTTGCTTTATGCTGCCGGACTGTATACTAAGGAGAGTGATAAGGTTTGAGTATTGTTTTAAATATGCATTTTGATATTGACGGTGAAGATTTCACTACAGCAGGTGAGGCATCTACTGCTGTTAAAATGAAACTTAAAAAACTCGGAATCGCCCCTGATGTTGTACGTAGAGTTGCTATTGCTATGTATGAAGCTGAGATAAATACTGTTATTCACGGTGGCGGTGGTTTTGCTGATGTTGTGTTGGAAACTGATAAAATAACTATCAAACTGGTCGATCACGGTCAGGGTATACCAAATGTCGAACTTGCAATGCGTGAGGGTTACTCTACTGCACCCGATGAGGTGCGTAACCTCGGGTTTGGGGCAGGTATGGGTTTGCCAAATATTAAAAAATATACAGACGAAATGTATATTGATACTGAGGTTGGCAAAGGTACGACATTGACTTTAATAATTAATTTGTAAAGGATGATTTTATATGCCGGCATTCCATTCAGTAACGCTGGATGATAATAAATGTAAGGGCTGTATAAACTGTGTTAAACGCTGTCCTACTGAGGCCATTCGTGTAAAAAATGGTAAGGCGTTTATTTTGTCAGATAAATGTATTGATTGTGGCGAGTGTATACGTATTTGTCCTAATCATGCTAAAAAGGCTGTTTATGACAGATTGGAGATTATTAATAATTTTGAATACCGCGTTGCACTTCCTGCACCTTCTCTTTATCCACAGTTTAATAATCTGGAAAGTATAGATTATATTTTAGACGGACTTAAAGGTATAGGTTTTGATGACGTGTATGAGGTTGCGGCAGCTGCCGAACTTGTCAGCGAGATCACAAGAAATATGATGAAGGATGATGATTTGCCTCGTCCTCTGATTTCTAATGCATGTCCTGCAATAGTAAAGCTTATTCAGGTTCGTTTTCCTAAACTTTTACCGAATTTACATAATGTACTGCCCCCTGTTGAAGTGGCAGCAAAGATTGCGCGTTCGCGTGCTGAGAAAACTACGGGACTTCCGCCCGAAAAAATAGGTGTATTCTTTATATCGCCTTGTCCGGCAAAAGTTACAGCGCTTCATCATCCCAATGCGGATGAGAAAGTAGTTGACGGTGTGCTGTCTATAAATGAAGTATACCGTGCATTGCTACCTGTTATGAAAAAAATAGATGTACCTGTAAGTGAACAAACATCAGGTCTTACCGGTATGTCGTGGTCATATACCGGCGGTGAGTCAACAGCGCTTCTTGTTCCTAAATATCTTGCGGCTGACGGAATTGAAAATGCTATTAAAATACTTGATGAAATTGAAAATGGTAAGCTTCACGATATAGATTTCGTTGAGCTGGATGCTTGTTTTTCAGGTTGTGTTGGTGGTTGCTTGAATGTTGAAAATCCTTATATAGCGCGTAATAAAGTTCGCCAACTTCGTAAATATCGTCCTGTTGCAGTGACACGTCTTTCTGATTGTGACAATTTTTT
>JAZUOQ010000228.1:0-2217 GCA_045604775.1 Eubacteriales bacterium | reverse complement strand
GTATCTCATTACTCATATCTATTTCGGGACGTACATAACCATAATCTGATGCAACAGTCGCAAAGGAAATCAGCACATCAAGCATTGAAAGTGCTTCACTTGCATTTTTAATTTCAGTAAACTTATTTTTTACCGACTCACGAATTGAGCAAAAAATCTCATATTCACGAGCTTGTAAACGCTCGGATGCATAAAGAATTTTAGTTTCCATTTCTTTAAGTTCCTGTGTTATAAACCTCTCACAGTTTGCAAGAGTCTGTTTACGAATATAATGCTCAGGCACCAGATCATAATACAACTTTGTTACTTCGATATAATATCCGAATACTCTGTTATAGCCAATTTTTAGTGATTTGATTCCTGTATCGTCTTTTTCCTTTTGTTCAAGTGCTGCTATTAGAGATTTTGCATCACTCATAAGGTGTCTGTTTTCATCAACACTTTCATCAAATCCATCCTTTATTAAACCACCATCTTTAACAGTAAATGGCGGATTATCAACAATTGCAGACTCAATTACTTCACAGAGTTCATTTTGATTTAAAAGTTTATCATTTATGCGCAAAAGTAGTTTTGATTTACTGGAACTCAGTATATTTTTGATTTTAGGAAATTCAATAAATGCATTTTTAAATGCCAACAGATCTTTTGCATTACCTGAGCCAAGCATAAGACGAGTCATAAGACGCTCAAGATCATGTATACTTTTAAGAGATGAAATAAGTTTTTCACGACCAATAACATTATTCTTAAGTTCTTCGACTGCATCAAGCCGTTCGTTAATACTATTGAAGTTTAACAGCGGTCGCTCCAGAATAGTCCTGAGTTTTCTTCTACCCATCGAAGTTCTTGTTTTATCAATAACACTTAAAAGCGAACCTTCTTTAGTACCGTGCTTCATACTCTCAGTTATTTCTAAATTACGACGCGTACTTAAATCAATATCCATAAACTGAGTTTTAGAATAAACCTCCAGTTTATTCATATATCCGATATCACATTTTTGTGTAGATGATATATAAGCTAAAATAAGATACAGTGCATAAGATTGTGCTTCAGTTTCTATACCGAGATCAGTAAGTGAACCAACTGAAAAATGACTAATAATTGAATTTGCTATGTCTGCAACATCAATTTCATCAGATGAAACGGAAATCAGCGCGTTAAGCCGTGATTTGCAATAATTCAGTACACTTTTGAGTTCAGAACTTTTTTGTGTCACAAGAACTTCTGAGGGGGAAAACTTGCAAAGTTCGTTTATTATGTCTTGCTCTGAATATTCCTTGATATTCGTCAAAAAAATCTCACCGGTAGACACATCAGCAAAACAAACTGAAACACTATCAAAACGAACAACGATAGATGCTAAAAAGTTATTCTTTGATGAATCAAGCATATTACCGTCTGTAACTGTACCAGGTGTTATAACCTTAACAACCTCACGCTTTACTATACCTTTAGCAGACTTTGGATCTTCAACTTGCTCACAAACACATACTTTGTGTCCATTTGCAATCAATCTTGCAATATAGTTTTCACATGCATGATGAGGCATACCACACATCGGCGCGCGCTCTTCCTGTCCACAGTCCTTACCTGTAAGAGTCATATCAAGTTCTTTTGAAACAATAATAGCATCTTCATAGAACATTTCATAAAAGTCGCCTACTCTGTACAAAAGAATATGATCAGGATACTGTTCTTTAATTTCAAAATATTGCTCCATCATCGGAGAAATTTTAGACATCTTATCAACCTCTGTATATTATTTACTCGAGCAACCACCGCAAGTCGAGCATGAACCGGTACAACCTTGCGGTGTTTCGCCGGAAACATAGAAATTAAGAATATTATTAATTTCTGTAAGAAGCTGATCAACAGCTTGACTTTTCACCTGATAGTTAGTCATAACTTCAGATTCCATTATTTTATCATAAACCTCTTTAAGTTTTTCTTCGTGCATATTAATTCTTTCTTCGTCCGGATTTTCCTGCTTTGAAAGAGCTGCCATAGACATTTTGTGTATATTAAACTGCCCCAAAAGTTCTTGCATCTGCTTATCTTCATCATACTGAGTTCTTGCCAAGGCAAACGCCTTCACTTGTTCACTATCTTTTAAAAGCTCCCCTAATTCTTTTGCTTTTTCAATAATATCTTTTATATCTACCATTATCAACACCTCTTATTTAATTAGTTCACCAAGTAAGAACCATGTCT
>JAZUOQ010000227.1:0-2772 GCA_045604775.1 Eubacteriales bacterium | reverse complement strand
AATTCCATACTTGAGAAACTGGATACACAGAACTGTGAGGTGAAATGCGTCTCACTTGTAGCGGATGAAAAGACTCTGTGGGAAAGATTGGCAATGGATGTAGAAAGAGGTGTTCGCTCTGAAGATATAATTGAGCGAAGCATAGCAAGAATACCGATGTATCAAGCACTCAATACCATTAAAATTGATACCAACGCCAAAAACGTGGCTATGATTGCCAATGAGATAAAGCTGTTGTAATACCGTCAAATTCCAATTTATCGAATAGATGATATTTGTTTAGAAAAGGGTTTTAGGTTCTCCTAACAAGTGGAAAATGATATACATTTTCCCTGCTTGCTACGGTATAAGACAAAATTAAAAGATGCACGAAAATTTCGTGCATCTTTTTTGCTATCCTTTAGAGTACGTCTCCTAAGACAAGGCTTTTATTTAATTGGTCGCTATGTACCTTACTCAGCCTCAATAGCCTCTGTAGGACAAGCAGATGCGCAAGCGCCACAATCAATGCACTCATCAGCGTTGATAACGTATTTATCATCACCCTGAGCAATAGCGCCTACGGGGCATTCACCCTCACAAGTACCGCATGCGATACAGTTATCAGTAATTACGTGTGCCATTTAGTTACACCTCCTTGAATATTACATTTATCATAACAAATACATTTGTATAATGCAAGTATTTTTTTAAGGTAATTATATCTTTTTTATTCTTCTTTCTGTGCCACCTTACCCGAACGCAAAACTTTAATATCGGCAACATCATACACTTTAAAGTTCTGCGTGCCGTCAGATGATGTAAATGCAGCGCGCACTGTCTGTTTCAGCGAACTTACCTCTGTAACAGTTGCATTACCATCAGGGGTACTTATAAGTGAGCCAATACGCGGAAGTGTTTTATTAAGATGCTCATACGCCTCCTGCTCATAATTAAGACAACACATAAGCCTGCCGCAACTTCCAGATATCTTTGCAGGATTTAAGGAAAGTCCCTGTTCCTTAGCCATTTTTATAGACACGGGGTAAAAATCACTCATAAAAGTATGACAGCAAAACGGTCTGCCGCACATACCAAGGCCACCCTTCATCTTACACTCATCACGCACACCGATCTGACGTAATTCGATACGTGTTTTGAATACTGTGGCAAGTTCTTTTACAAGTTCCCTGAAGTCAACGCGGCTATCCGCTGTGAAATAGAACAGTATCTTACTTTCATCAAAAGTATATTCTACCTCAACAAGTATCATTTCAAGATTAAGTTTTTTTATTTTACTTTCACATATATCAAAAGCCCGAAGTTCTTTTTGTCTGAGCGTTTGCATTTTCTTTATATCTGCCGAGTCAGCAATTCGTATAACCGGCTTTAAAGGTGAAGTTATCTCACTGTCGCGCACTTCACGGTTAGACTGTACCACCTCACCGCATTCCATTCCGCGCGCAGTTTCTACAATACACCACTGACCTTCTGATAATTTAAAATTAACAGGATCGAAATAATATATCTTTCCACCGTTTTTAAATCGAATTCCTACTATATTAACCAATTTGTTTTCCTCCAAACAACTGTACTGTAAGCGCTGAAGTTATTAGTGAAATACCTATATTACCTGCTATCTGCTCCTGAGCCGTTTCGCACGCGTGTACGCTGTTGTACAGTGTATTAATATTTATTTTATCAAAATCTGCTTTATTTTGCAATATACCTGTTTTAAAAACCAAACGTGTATCAATACCTGTAAGCCTATACACTATTATATCCTTGATATACATAGCCAAAAGCGGTAAAAACGAGGCACACTCGTCCTTTGAAAAACTACAAAGAATAGATGCTGCACCATACCCATCACCACGTGATACACACTTTAACAGTTTGGTGCACATAACAGCATTTTTATCAAATTCCTCACCAGTTGCAAGGTTTTGAGCCAAGCCGATATTGCCACCCGAAGCGTTCATTGATGCAAGCAAACGTGCATATGGTATATCAGGATAGCGAGCCTGCAAAAATTTTGCGCCCTCTTGTGCCTCGACATACTCCATTTCAAACACCGCACACCTCGAAATAACTGTAGGCAATATTTTTCCTTTATTCTCACTAAGCAAAATAAACACTGCAAAAGAAGGCGGTTGTTCAAGTATGGTAAGCAGTGCATTTTGTCCGGCATCATTTAATAAATGAGCTCCGTCAATTATATATATCTTGCGAATGCCTTCACTGGGATTTATAAATGCATCTGCACGCATTTCGCGTATTTTGTCAACAGGTATCAGTTTTTTATTTGGATCTGGAGCCACTGTAATAATATCGGGATGCGAGCCTCGGTCTGCCTTGTGTGCATTATTTCCGACAAGTGCCTTTGCAAGTTCACGCGCCGCTGTTTTTTTACCGCTACCCTTTGCACCGCAAAACAAAAATGCGTGAAGCGGTCTGTTGTCCTTTAGCATTGAACCAATCTGTTCCTTAAGGCCTTTATTTGATAAAAGTGTATCAAACATCAAATATACTCTCTTTCTACATTGGGACTCACATACAACGGAGATATCTCAATCACCGCTTTATCACCGCACTTGCAATCGATATCGCTTACATCAACCATAGTATGAGTCAGTGCAATTCTGCCGACTGTTTTAACCGATATACCATTAACTTTAACAGTCAGTCTGTTATCCTTAAAGAGCATCTTTAATACATTAAAACCATAACGCAGTATATCCAAAAAACGATATGTGTCGTAGTCCTTTTTAATGAGAACTCCGTCTGCAGTAC
>JAZUOQ010000226.1:0-6959 GCA_045604775.1 Eubacteriales bacterium | reverse complement strand
TAATATTATGCCTCTTGAAAAGGCGTTTGCCAACGCTGATCAGATGCTTTGTATAAAAGCTTTTACGACGGATGGCGAAAAACCGCCAAAGGTTGACAGTGTAAAAAAGTTTAATGATATAAAAAACGGACAGTGGTTTGTTGAGGCTGTGGATTATGTAGTCGGCGCCGGTATATTTAACGGTGTCAGTGAAACGGAGTTTGAACCCCAAACGCCGATGAACAGAGCTATGTTTGTACGCGTTTTGTCCAACCTGTGCGGTGTTGATCCCAATACGGCAGTAAAAAATATGCCGTTTAATGATGTGAAAGCAGGTGCGTGGTATGCTTATTCTGTTAAATGGGCGCATGAACGTGGTATTGTAAACGGTACAACAAATACTACTTTTTCACCGGAAACACCAATAACACGCGAACAGATGTGTGCAATGCTTATACGGTTTGTTGATTATATGGGTATAACGCTAAAAGATACCGTGCCTCAAACGCAGTTTGCAGATGACGGTTTAATACAGGATTATGCAAAAGAGTCGGTGTACAGGTGTCAAAAATCGGGCATTATCAACGGTATGGGAAACAATATGTTCAGCCCGCGTGAAAGTGCAACCCGTGCGCATATTGCAAGTATGATGATGAAATTTTGCGAAAATTATGTATATTGACTTTATTTTATAAGTTGTTTGTGTTATACTAAGTCTTGATAATATAAAGGAGGCGTGCCTATGAAGAAAATTATCGTTAACGGTCCCTGCCGTCTGGACGGTGAAGTTGAGATAAGCGGCGCCAAAAATGCAGTTGTTGCAATACTGCCTGCAACTGTTATGGTACGCGGTAAGTGCGTAATTGAAAATGTACCGCATATAAGCGATGTTGAAAATATATTTGAAATTTTAAAATATCTCGGTGCATCGGTTGAATGGCTTAATGATAAAACAGTAGAGATAGACTGTACGGATATTGAACTTAAGGAGATACCTTATGAGTATGCGCGCAGATTCCGTGCATCCTATTACTTTTTAGGTGCAATGATGGGCAGGTGGCGCGAGGCGACTGTTGCAATGCCGGGCGGCTGCTCGATAGGACTTCGCCCTATTGACCAGCATATCAAGGGTTTTGAATGTCTGGGTGCAAAGGTAGACTTTGAACGTGGTAATGTTCATATGCGCGCATCAAATCTTGCAGGAAACAGAATTTATTTCGACGTTGTGTCAGTTGGTGCAACGATAAATATTATGATTGCTGCGGCAACGGCAAGCGGTCTTACCGTTATGGAAAATGTCGCCAAAGAACCGCATATCGTTGACGTTGCAAACTTTTTAAACTCAATGGGTGCCAATATTTCAGGTGCCGGAACAGATGTAATAAAGGTGCGCGGTGTGCCTGAACTTAAGGGCGGAAGTTATGCCGTTATCCCCGATCAGATCGAAGCGGGTACTTTTATGGTTGCAGCAGCTGCAACACGCGGTGATGTTACGATAAAAAATGTAATACCAAAACATCTTGAGTGTATTACTCGTAAACTCACTGAAATGAACATCAAAGTCATTGAGTTTGATGACTATATACGTGTTATCGGTTCTGGCGTTATTGAAAGTGCATCTGTTAAAACAATGCCGTATCCCGGTTTTCCGACGGATATGCATCCGCAGATAGCTGTGCTTATGACGCAGGCTACGGGCACAAGCCGTGTCAATGAAAATATCTGGGAAAGTAGATTTAAATATGTTGAGGAACTTACCAAAATGGGTGCTGACATTCGCGTGTCGGGTAATGTCGCAACTATAGAGGGCACGACTCAGCTTCTCGGTGCACCGATACGTTCTTGTGATCTGCGTGCAGGCGCTGCAATGATAATTGCAGGGTTGGTGGCAAGCGGTACTACTGAAATTGAGGATATACAGTATATTGAACGTGGTTATGAAAATATAATTGAAAAATTTGAAAATCTAGGTGCGGATATCAAAAAAGTGTCCATACCGGATGCAAATATAGGAGAATAATAATGGTAGTAATTGAACTTGAAAACGGAAAAAAGATAGAAATTGAATTATATCCGGATGTTGCACCAATCACTTGCGATAACTTTACAAAGTTGGTTGAGGATGGTTTTTATGACGGACTTATTTTTCATAGAGTAATATCAGGTTTTATGATTCAGGGCGGATGTCCTCATGGCACCGGCACGGGCGGACCCGGTTACACTATTAAGGGTGAGTTTTTAGCAAACGGTGTTAAAAATGATCTTAAGCATACACGCGGTGTCGTTTCAATGGCTCGTGCAATGGATCCGGATAGTGCAGGCAGTCAGTTCTTTATAATGCATAAGGATGCACCGCATCTTGACGGTCAATATGCAGCTTTTGGTAAAGTAGTGTCAGGTATGGATGCAGTTGATGAGATAGCAGAGGCAGATGTTGATATGCGCGATCGTCCGCTTGAGGATATTGTGATTAAAGAAATGTATGTAAAATAATAAAAACGGAACAAATTCGTTCCGTTTTTATTATTTTATACAAGCCTTTGACCGTTTATTACAAGTTTAAAAGATGCTTTGAGTACATTGGCAGCTTTTCTGCAAAGCATCATACGTGAAACATATATTTCAAAATAGTCAATAACAGGACAAAGTTCAGTGTCAATAGCAAGGTCAAGCCGTATCTCACGCGTTTCCTTATCGATTATAAGCTTAGAACTTTTCACCGAATAATTAACCCTGTCGTGTATATCAAACAGCGATACGTCTGATACGTTTCGTACCCTTGCGGCACGTACATCTGTTTTATCTGCAAGTATGATAGCTGCTGCAATAGGGTTTACAGGTGCGCCGGTACGTTCGTCATGATTGCCGATGGCTGTGACTATATCTGCTATCATTTCGCAGTCGCTGTCATCACCCAGTCTTTTAAGTATGTTATATGCAAGCAGAGCACCTGTGTGCGCGTGGTCCTCACGGTTGACAACGTTTCCAATGTCGTGCAGATAACCTGCAATACGCGCTGCTTCACAATACTGCTTTGAAAAACCGAGCGATTCCAGTATTGCATTTGATGTATGTGAAACCTTTTCTACGTGTGCAAAACAATGTTCGGTATAACCTATTGCGGTAAGTGCTTCATCCGCTTTTTGTATAAGTACGTGTACCTCACGGTCATCTTTGATTTTTTCGTATGTTAACATAGTCTACTCCTTAAGAAATGCGACTGCGCGTTCAACCGAGTCCTTGGAGTTTTTCCAATCCTCATCTTTGTAACGGTAATCAAATTTTTTGCAAAACCAGTTGACGTCGCCAATAAGTTCGCCGGCATATGCAATATTAATGTCATTTATCGTGTTAGTGAATTTTTTGTACATATCTTTTGAAAGACCTTTAGCGGCTGATTCGTATAACAGGCGGGTATGCTTTAAACAGATAAACGGCTGCTCACGCATACGTTCATCAAAATCATCGTTAGATTTATACATATATACAAAAGCAGAAACCGTTGCACGCATAAACTCATTAATACGCGAACATAAATAGCAGGACTCACGTTTTTTTTGAAGTACGCCCAACTGTTTTTTAGGATCCGGATTTTTTTGAAGCAACGGTATACATCCCGCATATAGTTTTTTTGAGAATTCTGTGAGATGTGTTTCCAACATAAGCGCCATTGACAGACGGTTGGGACGTGAAAGCAGTTGGTTCATATGTGCGTGACAAAACCCCTGCTCGTTTGTTTTCACCCGAACATCAGGCTCCATCATTGATGCACCGAGTATGCGCTCTATCTCGTCATTCTCGGTTCTGCTTTCAACTGAGCAAAGCGGGCAACCGCATTTTTCGTTCATTGCCTCAGTTATGCGAATTGTATAAATTTTTTCGTTTGCCATCTTTTAATATTTCCTTTAATATGTTATAATATTTTTTATGAATATAGATTATGAGAAAAACAGCATATTAATAACCGGTATACCGTTTGATATCAAAAAAACTTTTGAGTGCGGGCAGTGTTTTCGTTTTGATAAAACTGAAAATGGTTTTGAAGGTGTTGCACACGGTAAGTTACTTACGCTCACACAAACGGAAGGTACAGTAAGTATAGCCGGTATTGACAAAACTGAATTTGAAAATACATTTTATAATTATTTTGATCTATCACGTGATTATACAGAAATAGATAGAGTTCTTTCGGAAGATGTTGTTCTTAAGCCGATAATTCCTTTTTCAAGCGGTATACGTATTTTAAATCAAGCCCCGTTTGAAACACTTGTATCTTTTATTATATCCGCATCAAACAATATACCGCGTATCAAAAAAATAATAAGTGCGCTTTGCGAAAATTTTGGTGACAAATATATGTCGTCAGGAAGAGTTTATTATTCTTTCCCAACAGCTAAACGGCTTGCCGACCTTGATATTTCAGATCTTTCAGTTATACGTGCAGGGTTTCGTGACAAATATATTCTTGATTGTGCATTAAAGGTAAGCCGCGGTGAGATTGATGTTGAAAAAATACCGCAAATGACTTATGAAGATGCAAAGCGTGAACTTATGAAAATAAACGGTATAGGTGAAAAGGTGGCAGACTGTGCTTTATTGTTTGCATTTGGATTTATAAACAGTTTTCCCAAGGATGTGTGGATAAAACGTATACTTAAAGCGTATTACGGAACCGAAACGGAGACCGGACTTGATTTTCACGGTTACGGCGGAATTGCACAGCAGTACCTGTTTTATTATGCCAGGGAAACTTCTTTGAAAATATAATATCATTTACGGGAGTAAAAAACAATATGTTATTCGGTAAAAAGAAAAAAACGAAGCTTTCAGAGTCGGCAGAACTTATAATATCACGCCACGGCAGGACCATTCAGTATATGACGCGCCGTGATCGCAGTTCCAATAACGAAACTGTAATTGCTAAGGACGGTGTCTTAAACATTGTTGAAGGGGATCTTGTCATAAGCTGTGATAACGATATTGTGTTGCGTGCGCCTGTTAATGACATAAAAGCGTATGAACTTATGAATTTATCCGGTATCAACCTTGTATATGACAATGAGTCGTATGTTGCATATTACACGAAAGGTATAGAAAACAAATGAGTGCTAATTCTTTTTTTGCATTTATCTCGCGTATGAAATATATAAACCGTTGGGGGCTTATGCATAACTCGCGGTATGAAAATCTGTCTGAGCACAGCTTTGAAACGGCATATATAGCAAATGCGCTTGCCAATATCGAAAATAAAATATTTGGCGGAGATTATAACGTTGACCGAATAACAGTACGCGCTTTATTTCATGATTGCTCAGAGATAATTACCGGTGATATGCCGACCCCTGTCAAGTATAAAAATGCGGCAATAAGCGGTGCGTATGCAGATGCTGAAAAAGGGGCTAAGGATACGTTGTTATCTACACTCCCGCTTGAACTTAAGGAGATATATAAAGATTATCTTAATTATGATAATACCGATGACTACGGCATAATAAAAGCCGCCGATAAGCTTAGTGCTCTTATTAAATGCATTGAAGAACTTAATATAGGCAATCGTGATTTTCTAAGTGCGGAAATATCAGTAAGAAAAACGCTTGAAGGTTCAGAATATAAAAGTGTTAGATATTTTCTTGATAACATTTTACCTAATTATTCAAAAACTCTTGATGAGTTATCAAAAGGAGAGAACATATGAAAGAGATACCATATAAGATTTATCTTGAAGAGAGTGAAATGCCGCGTGCGTGGTATAACTTGCGTGCAGATATGATAAACAAGCCGGCACCGCTTCTTGACAGCAGTACAATGAAGCCGATAACTGCCGATGTACTTTCAAAAGTGTTTTGTGACGAGCTTGTAAAACAGGAACTTGATGATAAAACTCCGTATTTTGAGATACCAAAAGAAATAAACGATTTCTATAAAATGTACCGTCCGTCTCCGTTGGTTCGTGCATACTGCCTTGAAAAACAACTTGATACTCCTGCAAAAATATATTACAAGTTCGAGGGAAATAATACAAGCGGAAGCCATAAACTCAACTCGGCTATAGCGCAGGCATACTATGCAAAAGAACAGGGTCTTCGAGGTGTTACTACAGAAACGGGTGCTGGGCAATGGGGTACAGCACTTGCAATGGCGTGTTCTTACTTCGGTCTTGACTGTAAGGTGTATATGGTGAAAGTATCTTATGAGCAAAAGCCGTTCAGACGTGAAGTGATGCGTGTGTATAATGCTTCAGTTACACCTTCGCCGTCAACTGAAACAGCGGTAGGAAGACGCATTCTTGAACAGTTCCCCGGTACAACCGGTAGCCTTGGCTGTGCTATTTCAGAGGCGGTAGAGGCAGCAGGTGCACTTGATGGGTACAGATATGTTCTCGGAAGCGTGTTAAATCAGGTAATGCTTCACCAGTCAGTGATAGGTCTTGAAACAAAAGCCGCGCTTGATAAGTATGATGTTAAAGCAGATATTGTTATTGGTTGCGCCGGCGGCGGCAGCAACCTGGGCGGTCTTATTGCACCGTTTATGGGTGAGAAAATAAAAGGTATTAATGATTACAGAATTATCGCGGTCGAGCCTGTGTCCTGTCCCAGTTTTACACGAGGTACATATGCATATGATTACTGTGATACCGGTATGGTGTGCCCGCTTTCAAAAATGTATACACTGGGCAGCGGTTTTATACCGTCATCGTCACATGCAGGCGGTCTGCGTTACCATGGTATGAGTTCTACTCTGTCTCAGTTGTATCATGACGGATTAATGGAAGCGCGCGCTGTAAAGCAAACCGAAGTTTTTGCAGCAGCTGAACAGTTTGCTCGTATAGAGGGTATTTTGCCTGCACCGGAAAGTTCACATGCAATAAAGGTTGCAATTGATGAAGCGCTTAAGTGTAAGGAAACAGGAGAAGAAAAAACGATTGTGTTCGGCCTTACAGGTACAGGATACTTTGATATGTATGCGTATGAGAAGGTTCA
>JAZUOQ010000225.1:0-1523 GCA_045604775.1 Eubacteriales bacterium | reverse complement strand
TCCACTGTCAAAGTGCACATCACAGCCAAATACGCGAAGTATATCGAGTGTATCAAACACATCTGTAATATCAGGACAGTTTGAAAGCGTCACCTTTCCTCTGCACATAAGCGATGCAGAAAGTATTGGCAAAATGGCATTTTTTGCACCGCTGACCGTGACTGTACCAACAAGAGAAGTGCCGCCGTTTATTATGTATGAGGACATAAAGTTAAACCCCCGATAAGTATTATATTTCATAATATGTCTTTCGGGGGAATACTGTTACTTTATGTTGATAGAACTGTAAATGATTTCACAGGCGCGTAATTTTGCCATTGAATATGCATTATCACTAAGCGTTTTTAAAAGTGCGGGATCGGATTTTAAATTTTGTACCATTTTATAAAGTTTGTCACAGTCTGCATCTTTTTCTTCAAGTATCATTGCAGCACCTTTATCAACAAGTGACATTGCGTTATGATACTGATGGTTGCCTGTTACATTAGGCGACGGAATAAGTATGGATGGCTTACCTTGTGCCGTTATTTCACCTATGGTTATAGCACCTGCGCGAGATATCACAAGATCTGCTGCTGCAAGGCGCAAAGGCATATCGTAAATATATTCAGTAACAGTTGTAACTGTTGTATCTTTAATATCAAAGCCGCGCCTTTTCAGTTCATCCGGCATCCATTTATATCCAAACCCACCTGTAGCGTGAGTATGCAAGAAATCTTTTGTTTTATTATTTCGAATTATAAAGTCAACAAATAATTTATTGATTTCGCGTGCGCCAAGAGAACCCGCAAAGGAAAGCAGATAAAATTTATCGTCCGGTATACCAAGAACTTTGCGTGCCTCAGCCTTGTTGATAAATAGAAAAGCTTCATTAAGAGGATTACCTGAAACAACAATGTTTTTTGCTTTTTCAAAATACTTGCCTGAACTTTCAAAGCTTATAAATACTGTATCGACATAGCGTGAAAGAAATCTGCTTGTGACACCCGGATATGCATTCTGCTCGTGAATATAAGTTTTGACACCAAGTGTATGTGCAGCATATACAGCAGGGCCGCTTACGTAACCGCCGGTGCCGATAACAACATCTGCTTTAAAATCACGAATGATTTTTTTACAATCTGAAACAGACTTAACAAAGTAAGCTGCTGTTTTTATGTTATCCAGACTGAGTTTTCTGCGTATACCTTGAACACGTATAAATTTTATATCAAAACCCGCCTTTTGAACAAGACGTTCTTCAAGAGAGTCAGGGTTTCCAATGAACAGTATATTACAGCCGGGATTTTTTGATTTAAAAGTCTGAGCAATGGAAAGTGCAGGATTGATATGTCCTGCGGTACCGCCGCCTGCAAAAATTATATTCATAGTGCCTCCTAAACCTTATCTAAATAACTGAATCGTGATACTGACAGAACCACGCCCATTTCTAAAAGCAAGATTACAAGCGCTGTGCCACCGTAACTGAAAACCGGCAGTCTAATTCCTGTAGAAGGCAAAACATTTGTTACAACACCAAGATT
>JAZUOQ010000224.1:0-2475 GCA_045604775.1 Eubacteriales bacterium | reverse complement strand
ACCGCTTGGCCTCCGACTTGTATTAGATGAATAAGTTAGTTGGCCCAAGCCCGACTTGTGGGTTGGGTCCATTAGGGTTTCTTTATCGGTATGGGTTTCTCACCTAATTCAGCCGGCGTATCACTTCGTACTTTTAACAGAAACTTTGAAGGCAGAAGCGGTACTGCCGACGGAAAGGTATACCTTGTATCTCCGGAAACAGCTGTTGCTGCGGCGCTAACAGGCGAAATAACCGATCCTACACTTATGGGTGATAGTCTTGAAATAGATTTCCCTGAAAGCTTCCGTATCGATGACAGTGCAGTAATTGCTCCTGCAGATGCAGAAACTGCAAAGTCGCTTGAGGTACTTCGCGGACCTAATATTAAAAAGTTTCCTGACAGCCGTCCTCAGACAGACAGTATTACAGCTCCGCTTGTACTTAAGGTTGATGACAATATAACAACTGATCACATTATGCCGGCAGGTGCAAAAATTTTACCTTACCGTTCAAATATTCCGTATCTTTCTCAGTTCTGCTTTGGTGTTTGTGATAAGACTTTCCCAGAGCGTGCAAAAGAGGCCGGTCAGAGCATCATAGTCGGCGGTATAAACTACGGACAGGGTTCATCACGTGAGCATGCAGCGCTTGTTCCTCTTTACCTTGGTGTACGTGTAGTTATTACAAAGAGCTTTGCACGTATACACGTTGCAAACCTTATAAATGCGGGGATTATGCCTCTCACCTTCAAAAATGCCGATGATTATGATAAACTTACGCAAGGAGACAAGCTTACTATTAAAGGCGTATTTGACGGTATGGACAAGGGCGAAATGACACTTGTAAATGAAACGACGGGCGAGAATATTACGCTTGTTTGCAACTTCACACAAAGACAGAAGGACATCCTCAAGGCAGGCGGACTTCTTAGTTATACAAAACTTAACGGTTAAGGAGAAATAAAATGCAGAAATATATTGACAGTGCAGTTGAGCAGTTCAGAACTCTTATTACAGAACAGCTTAATAGGCAAAATGAAATGGAAAAAGGTGCAAATGCTAAGGATTTTGCAAATGCTGATAAAATCGTTATCGGTATCTGCGGCGGTGATGGTATCGGACCTGTAATTACGAAAGGTGCACAGCGCGTTTTAGAGTATCTGCTTGCTGATGAAATAAAAAGTGGCAGAGTTGAAATGAAAGTAATTGACGGTCTTACCATTGAAAACAGAATTGCGTGCGGTAAGGCCATTCCGGACGACGTGCTTGCTGATATCAAGTCATGCGACGTTGTTCTTAAAGGACCTACAACAACACCAAAAGGCGGTACAATGGAGAGTGCTAACGTTGCAATGCGCCGTGAACTTGATTTATATGCAAACGTTCGTCCTGTGTGTGTACCAGAACTTGATATTGACTGGATATTCTACCGTGAAAATACAGAGGGTGAGTATGTGCTCGGCTCGCGCGGTGTGGAAATACCCGGCAAGCTTGCAATGGATTTTAAAGTAACTACTGATTGCGGAACAAAACGTATTGCGCGTGCAGCTTTTGAGTATGCAAAGAACAATGGCAAAGACAATGTTGCGATTGTTACAAAAGCCAACATAATGAAAAAGACTGACGGTAAATTTTCAGAACTTTGCCATGAGGTTGCAAAAGACTACCCTGAAATTACAGCAGATGATTGGTATATTGACATTATGACTGCAAACCTTATTAATGAGAATAACCGTTCAAAATTTCAGGTTTTTGTTCTTCCTAACTTATATGGTGATATTATCACAGATGAAGCTGCTCAGATACAGGGCGGTGTTGGTACTGCGGGCAGTGCAAATATTGGTGATAAATATGCAATGTTCGAAGCAATTCACGGCTCTGCACCCAGAATGGTAGAGCGTGGTGATGGTGATTACGCTAATCCTTCAAGTATGCTTAAGGCTTCAGAAATGCTTCTTCGTCATATTGCAATGTCGGATAAAGCGGACAAACTTGCAAAGGCTATGAAATTATGTCTTGAAACTGAAAAGAAAGTGGTTGTCACAGGTCGTAAAACAGGTGCTTCCTGCAACGAATTTGCGGATTATGTAATGCAGACGATCGAGCGTATAAAATAATGAAGATAAAAGAATCAGCTGAAAATTACATTGAAACAATTTATATCCTAACAAAACGTAATGGCAATGTGCGTTCCATAGATATTGCAAACGAGTTGGAGTTTTCAAAACCATCTGTCAGCGTTGCTATGAAAAATCTTCGTGAAAAAGATTTGATAAAGGTAAGCGCTGAGGGACTTATAACTCTGACAGAAAGCGGTAAAGCAATTGCTGAAAAAATGTACGAACGACATACTGTTTTGTCAGATTTGCTTATTTCGCTTGGTGTGTCACCTTCTGTAGCACTTGAGGATGCCTGTAAAATCGAACATATAATAAGTGAAGAAAGTTTTCTGGCTATTAAAAACAGAAATAAATAGTAAAAAGCAGACAAGTCGGA
>JAZUOQ010000223.1:0-2701 GCA_045604775.1 Eubacteriales bacterium | reverse complement strand
TCCTGTCGGTTTGACCGGATATGTTTTGGAGTTTGTTTTCAAAGCGGGTAACCTCTTGTAAAAGATGTTCTTTTTGAGTAAGTTTTTCTCTTTGTTTGGTACGAAATGCCGTCTGTTGTGCCTCTGACGAGTTACGGTTTTCAATAAGTTCGGCAATACGTGCATTTCCCGCCTTTTGCATCTCACGCGCAGTTTCGGTTTCTTTTTCACAAGACGCGATCTCTTCACGGTTTTTATCGATATTAGCCTGAGCCAAAGCAATACTGTCAAGTTTTCCATCCTGTTCAGAGGTATAAAACTTGAGTTGTGCCTCAAGCTGAGCAATAACCGAACGTTCGGTTTCTATATCCTTGAAGATACTCATCTTACGAATATCATTATCAGATATCTTCTGTTTTATTTCTTCTATATGAAGTGCGTCTTCATCCGTCTTGCCCTCAAGTGAAAGAAGAACCGAGTCAGTATCCGCAATACGCTTATCTATCTCTTCAATCTGTTTGTTAAGCGATGATACCTTTGAATCAATTTCGGATAGTGACTGAGTAATTATATTTTTCTCATTTTCGCAGCCGTTTATAAGTTCAAGGTAGGAATCCAAAACCACTTGCTTGCTTGCTTTAAGATCAGAAAGACGTGTTATTTCCTCATCTGTCACGCGTATCTCAGCAAGCACACCGTCTAAACGAGCTTCAAGTTCGTTTTTCTCCGCCTCTGCTTTATCAAAGCCGGCTTCAATTTCGGCTAATTTTTCCGACTGTGTTTTCTGTAGTGCTTCAAGACGTTCTATCTCAATAGAGCGCGAAAGAAGACCTGCACTTTTTGCAGTAGAACCACCTGTCATTGAACCGCCGGGGTTTACCACTTGTCCGTCCAGCGTTACTGTTTTATATTTAGCGTGCATATTACGCGAAACGGCAATTGCATCGTCAATAGTTTCACAAACAACTGTTCTGCCAAGTAAAAAAGTTATAGCTTTTTCACTATCTTTATCTGAAGTATCAACAAGTTCATATGCCAGACCGATAACACCTTCACCTTTTATTTCCGATTTGTCGGCAGGGCGTGGATTAATCTCAGACAAGGGAAGAAAAGTAGCCCTGCCAGCACGGTTATTCTTCAATAAAAGCATTGCGTTTTTGGCATTTTTTGCAGTATCGGTAACAATATCCTGTATAGCACCACCAAGTGCTGTTTCAATTGCCGTTATGTATTTTTTATCGACACGGATAAGCTGTGACACCGTACCGCGTATACCCGAAAGCATACCTCGGCGACTGTTTTCCATAACAGTTTTTACGCTGCCTGCAAAACCGTCAAGATGCTTTTCCATATCCGACAGAATTTTTAAGTTGCGTTCGGTATCAACAAGCTCGTTTGCAAGTCTTTCCTTTTCAGCCAACTTCTCATCATAACGCTTTTTCTTGATCTCAAGCATTTTATTATAGCCTGTGACCGAGTTGGAAAGAGCCTGTTTTTGTTCGGCTTTTTCTTTTTGTGATTTTTCTATTTCCTCGGTTTCTGCCATAAGTGCATCATATGCACAATTACGCATTTCAAGTTCTGACTCAAGTTCTTCAAGACGTGAATTCTTGGATGCAACTGAGGCATTGTGTGAAATTTTTTGAATATTAAGTGTATTTTTCTCTTCGGATAAAGTAAGTTTCTGTTCACGAACGCGTGCTGTTTCACGGCGTACATCTTCACCGCTTCTACTTACCGATTCCACCTCAAGATAAAGTTGGGCAGTGTTCTTTTCAAGTTCACTTATCTCTGAGCGTTTAACTGTTATGGCTTTTTCACGTTCTGAAACAGAATTTGCAATTTCCTCGCTCTTTTCCTTTACGCTTTTTATTTCTGCCTCTATCTTTTCAATGTTTTCCGTTTCAAAACGAATACCTGCTTCCAAAACTGCAATTCTGGACGCAACATTGCTTATGCTCTCTTCAAAATGAGAAAGTTGTTCACGAACCTGCTCGATCTCAATGTTGATATTCTTATTGGTTTCAAATATTAAGTTTATTTCTTTTTCAAAGTTATCGATCTCGACCGAAATGTCCTCGAGACCGCCTTTTGCAATGTTATATTTTTCTTCGAACTCACGTGAGTTTTGCTTAATTTTTTCTATTTCAGAAACCCAAAGTGATATCTCCAGCGACTTTTTCTCATCATACATTACAAGGAACTTTTGCGCCTTTTTGCTTTGTGATTCAAGAGACGGCAAACGTTCTTCCAATTCACCAACGATATCACCAAGACGGATAAGATTTTCCTCTGTTGCGTTAAGTTTTTTTTGCGCCTCGTTTTTACGGTAACGATATTTGGATATTCCTGCAACCTCTTCGATTATCTGTCTGCGGTCCTCACTTTTATGTGACAGTATTTCCGCGATCTTACCCTGTCCGATAATTGAGTAACCGTCACGGCCAAGTCCTGTATCCATAAACAGTTCATGAATATCACGAAGACGACTGGGGGTTTTATTTATAAAATACTCACTTTCACCGCTTCTGTAATAACGGCGCGTTATAGTAACTTCATTATAATCGATAGCAAGCGCTTTATCACTGTTGTCGATAGTAAGACTAACCTCTGCAAATCCTTGCGGACGGCGTTTTACAGTACCAGTAAAAATAACGTCCTCCATTTTGGAACTACGCAAAGTTTTATTTGACTGTTCGCCCAATACCCAACGAATAGCGTC
>JAZUOQ010000222.1:0-4546 GCA_045604775.1 Eubacteriales bacterium | reverse complement strand
GTTCTTTGTGAGTAAACACCATCTCAATAAACTTTTTCGGCGTGCAACTGGTGTTACTGTTGGTGAGTATGTGATTTACAAGCGTGTGTACTATGCACGCTCGCTGATACTGCGCGGCGTACCGGCTTTAGAGGCGGCAATCAATGCCGGCTTTTCCGATTACTCAGCATTTTATAAAGCGTATATAAAAAGAATGGGGCATTCTCCATCCGATGACAAAAATATTAAGGAGCAGTAATAATGAAACGAATAACGGCTTTACTTATCTGTATAACAATTATTATGTCAATGCTGGTATCCTGTGCTAAGAAAGACGACGAATACAGCGTTGATGATTACAAGGATAACACAGGGGTTTCTGATACTAAAGATAATGAAAATACCCAAACCGAACCCGAAAAAAAGCCTGAACAAAATAAAGAAGAAAAAAACGAACAAAAGACCGAGGATAAAGCAGAAGACAACCCCAAGGATAAAACTGAAGATAAAATTAAAGATAAAACCAAGGAAGAATCTGAAGATAAATCTGAGCAAAACAATACGACCGATGACGGTAAAAGCTTTATGGATAAAATCGATACCTCAGGTGACGGCAGTTACATAGAAGAAAACAATAATGTGAACACCGGTGATTACGATTCAGGCGATACAGACCTTGGCGAAATTACTTTTGACACCTCTGACGGTGAAGTAGATACTGAATACGAAAATCAAAAAGACAGTGTTACTTATGAAACCTCCGTACCAACAACTGTGGCTGAAATGAATTTGTCAAAATCAGATTATGATGAAACAAAATTCACATTTCCGATTATTAAGATCAACACACTTGACAATAGTTCGATAACATCTAAAACACAATACAAAAATGCAACTATAAGCATTACTAATACAACCGGTGCATACAGCCTTAAAAATCATGCAGTTGAAATCCGCGGGAGAGGGAATTCTACCTGGAAGTATTTCGAAAAGAAAGCATATAAATTAAGATTTGCAGTAAAACAGGATTTGTTTGGTATGGGCGCAGGTAAAAAATGGGTGCTTTTGGCAAACGCACTTGATGAAACCATGCTTAGAAATTATCTCACACTTTCAATTGCAAAATCTCTCGGCACTGAATTTGCAACTGACTTTCAGTTTGTAAATCTTGTGATCAACGGTGAATACTACGGTGTATATTTATTATGTGAACAGGTACAAGAAGGTCAAAACCGTGTAGATATAAACACCTCTAAAATCGGTGAAATAGATACCGGTTATCTACTTGAAGGGATAAATAATTCATCTGATGTGGAAGAACGCACTTTCAGACTGCCTGCCGTTAATGGAAAATCACTCGGTAAAGACAATAAATTTCAAGTTATTATAAAATCACCGGGCGGACTTGAATGTACTGACGAACAGTATGAATTTATCAAAGACTATGTTACCAAAGCCAACGAAGCTATTTTTACAAAAGATTGGTCTAAAATACAGGAATATGTTGATATTGACTCATTTGTAAATCTGTTTCTTGTAAATGAAATTTCCCTTAACAATGATATGGGTTACAGCTTTTATATGTATAAGAAAAAAGGCGGAAAACTATCTATTGGTCCAGTATGGGATTATGATCAAGCAATGGGTTCCTCTACTCATGGCGGAAGCGGGTATAAGGGATGGTATGCCGGAAGTGAACTTCAATGGTTTACCACACTTATTAAAATTCCGGAATTTAAAGCGCTTGTTAAATCTAAATACGATAATTGCTCCGAAACATTTAATACGCTTGTAAACCGAATAGATAGCATAGTTAATAAAAATCGCTATGATTTTGCGATGAACGATGCGTACTGGGGTCAGTATGGCGTTTACCGCTGGCGAATAACACCGGACCTTGTTCAGTTGAAATCGTATAGTGAACATCTTACTTATCTTAAAACGTGGCTGACCAATCGTCTTATCTGGGTAAAAGATCATTTAGATTAGATATAAGACATAAAAGGAGGTTTCTAACCTCCTTTTAAATTTATGTTGCAATAAAAAGATCTTTGTGTTATAATATTTCATATTTTTTATAAAGGAATGAGAATTATGAATTCAACAACACTTATACTCATTGCGATTGTGCTGTATTTATTCGGTATGGTCGGCATTGGTATATGGACATCAAGAAAAAACAAAAATACTGATGATTTTTATTTGGGAGGAAGAAAACTCGGTCCAATAGTCACTGCAATGAGTGCTGAGGCATCGGATATGAGTTCTTGGCTTCTTATGGGTCTTCCGGGCGTTGCAATGATTACAGGTCTTGCAGAGGCAAGCTGGACCGCCATCGGTCTTGCTATCGGTACATATATAAACTGGCTTATAGTTGCAAAACGTATCCGTGTATACTCACAAAAAATAAATGCCATTACAATTCCTGAATTTTTCTCAAAACGTTTCGGTGACAATAAAAATATTTTGAGTATTATTGCAGCGCTTGTTATAATAGTATTCTTTGTGCCATATACTGCATCCGGATTTGCAGCTTGCGGTAAACTGTTTTCATCGGTACTTGATATCGACTATATGACAGCACTGATAATATGTGCAATAATTATCTGTGCATACTGTATCCTTGGTGGTTTCCTTGCTGCAAGTACCACAGATCTTATCCAGTCTATCGTTATGACAATAGCTTTAATTATTGTTCTAGGTTACGCAGAAGTTGGAACCACTGCTGCTTCCGGTATGTTCGGATTTGAAGGTATTATTGATTCGGTAAAAGATGTTCCCGGTTTCTTATCACTCACAAGTATCTTTAATCCTGAAACAAGCAATGCCGATCCCTATTCTGCACTTACTATTGCTTCACTTCTTGCCTGGGGTCTTGGCTATTTTGGTATGCCTCATATTTTGCTTCGCTTTATGGCTATTGAAAATCCCAACAAGCTTAAAACTTCACGCAGAATTGCAACTATCTGGGTTGTTATATCTATGGCGGTCGCAATATTTATTGGTATTGCCGGCTATGCACTTGTGAAAAACGGCGCACTTTCATCATTTGGAAGTATAACTTCAAATTCTATAGTTGATTCAAATGGAAACCTTATGTCTACATCACAGGGTGAAACCATTATTGTAGAAATTGCAAAACTTATAAGTAAATATGGATACATACTAGCTCTTGTAGCCGGTGTAATTCTTGCAGGTATACTTGCAGCAACAATGTCAACAGCCGACTCACAGTTAATAGCAGCCTCCTCAAGTGTTACACAGGATATCAGCAAAAACTTCTTTAAGATTAATCTTTCAAACAAGTCACTTATGTTAGTTGCACGTGTTTCTGTTATCGTTATTGCACTTATTTCTGTGTTCCTTGCAAGTGATCCTAATGCATCAGTATTCAGAATAGTATCATTTGCTTGGGCAGGATTTGGCGCAGCCTTCGGTCCTGTTGTACTTGCAGCTCTGTTCTGGAAACGCGCAAATAAATGGGGTGCTCTTGCAGGTCTTATAACAGGCGGTGTTATGGTATTTGTATGGAAATATTTTATTGCACCTATCGGCGGTTTATTTGCAATTTATGAACTGTTACCGGCATTTATCCTCGCTTGTATCGCACTTGTTGTTGTAAGCCTTATCACCAAGGCACCTGACGAAGAAATTACAGGTACTTATGACACCGTGATCGAAGAATGCAAAAAATAAAATCAAATATTAAATTATCAAAATAAAAAAAGGTTCGTTTGGCACTTTATTAACAGAAGATGCCTTAACGAACCTTTTATAATTCTATTTTACATAATCGATAGTTACAGCCAAGATGTGTAAGTATTTCCAAAAACTCAGGATAGCGCGTAAGCAGTGCACCTATATTACGAACTATTGTACTGTTTTCTGTATACGAACTTATAAGTATAAGTGCCATTGCCATATACGGATGATCTTTGGCATCAAGTACGCTGTGCTCCGGCTTTTTCTGTGGCCAGATCCACAAATCATCAGTACCAAGCTCACACCGTGCACCAAGTGCATGCAGATTTTGTGATATCAGCATTTGTAATGATTGGCAGTCACGAAAACCTTTTACACGTGTTTTACCGCTTGCAAAAAGTGCAAGCAGACATATTACAGGCGCTATCTGAGGAAACTCTGCAATATCAACTGTTGTTCCGCGAAGAGAGGCTGCCTTTACGTTTACGCTGTTGCCCGAGCGTGTCACCCTTGCACCAAACCGCTTGAGTATATCAAGAATTCTTGTCCCGTTCTGTTCAGAACTAGGATTAAGATTTGTGCATATAACTGACGAATCAAGCGCCGCGCGCGCAAGAAACATTCCTGCAAAGCTGTAATCACCACCGTAGTTACCAATAGATGGCGCTTTAAATTCACCTTTTATATTTGATCTCATTACCTCAATATCTGTCATAACAGTTTATGCTTCTTTACAAAATTTACAAGAGGAATCCCGCCGCCGAAACAGACAACCGACTGGGAAATGAATATGCTGAAAATATATGTCAGCATAAT
Source organism: Eubacteriales bacterium (assembly GCA_045604775.1). Classification (GTDB taxonomy): domain Bacteria; phylum Bacillota; class Clostridia; order Oscillospirales; family QAKW01; genus RGIG9041. The sequence goes on along the minus strand of JAZUOQ010000222.1, from coordinate 49 downwards.
TTCAAATGTAAACTCACCGCCGATAATGGACAACATACCGCCGATCAGT
>JAZUOQ010000221.1:0-8350 GCA_045604775.1 Eubacteriales bacterium | reverse complement strand
CGTTTGTTTTTTCTGAGATGAGCTTAAGGGCATCAAAATCAAGACCGGCCCAGTTTGCAGGATACTTACCGTGAATATTACCGATACCTGCTGCAAGCATTGTAACACCAAGATCAGCAATCAATTTACACTCGTCAGCATCAGCGACCTCACCTTTGCCTAATACGCCGTCTTCCTCACCGCCGATAGAACCAACCTCTGCTTCGACAGAAAGACCTTTTTCATTTGCAAGCGCAATAATCTCTTTTGTTTTTTCAATGTTTTCCTCTATACCGTAGTGTGAACCGTCAAACATAACTGATGAAAAACCATCTCTGATAACAGTTTTAGCACCTTCATATGAACCGTGGTCGAGATGAAGAGCAACAGGAACAGTGATGCCGAGTTCTTCAATCATACCCTTAACCATTCCTACAACAGTCTTATATCCGCACATATATTTGCCGGCACCTTCGGAAACACCGAGAATAACTGGCGAATTGTTTTCCTGCGCGGTAAGTAAGATAGCTTTTGTCCATTCAAGGTTATTGATGTTGAACTGACCTACTGCATAATGACCTTCATAAGCCTTTTTCATCATTTCTTTAGCAGAAACTAACATTTTTACTTCCTCCGTTAAATTGATTTACTGTATTATTATAACTCCGGCGCTGATAAAAAGTCAATATTATTAATTAAATTGTTTGTCTTGACAATAAAATCATAATTGTATAGAATAATATTATTATATTAATAATGATCGGAGTGCTTTAGATGTCGAAAGTCGTAATAATAATGGACAGTACTGCTGACCTTTCAAAAGAAATAATGCAAAATCGTGATCTTTATGTAATGCCACTTTATACCGTTTTGGGTGATAAAGCTTTGCGTGATGGCATAGAGGTAATGCCGGATGATATATATGATTTTGTAAGTAAAAATAATATGCTTCCTAAAACTTCAGCAGGCTCGGTTGACGATTATATTAACTGTTTTAAAAAGTTTGTTGATGACGGTTATGAGGTAGTTCATTTTAACATTTCATCATCAATGTCTTCATCATATCAAAATGCGTGTATAGCTGCAACAGAGGTTGGTAACACATATGTTGTCGACAGCGCAAATCTGTCTACAGGGTCAGGATTGCTTGTTCTTGATGCCGCAGATATGCGTGATGGTGGTATGACAGGTTCTGAAATTGCCCAGAAATGTCGTGAACGCACATCTCTTATCCGCGCAAGCTTTGTGGTTGACAATCTTGAATATCTGCGTATGGGCGGCAGATGCTCTGCAGTCGCTATGTTTGGTGCAAATTTGCTTAAGATAAAACCTCGTATTGAAGTAAAGGATGGTAGTATGGGTGTTGGCGGTAAATACCGCGGTCCTTACGCAAAGGTACTAATTGAATATGTGCACGATGTTCTTTCTCAACCTGATATCAATACCAAACGAGTATTTATCACTCATACAAAATGTGATGAGGCGCTTGTCAAAAGCGTTATTGAAGAGGTAAAAAACACTCTTGCTTTTGAAGAAGTCTATGAGACAACGGCCGGCTGTGTTATAACAAGCCATTGCGGACCCAACACTCTCGGTGTTCTTTTTGAAGTAATAAAATAGACAAATATTTAGTGTCCAAAATAGTGAAATTAACTGAAAAATAAATTTGGATAACCTTTTTTGCGAAAAATCAAAATATACTATTGAACTTTTTGCTTTAATAGTATAAGATATAATATATAAGTATACAAGGAGGATTTTTCATGAGCGATAATTATGAAAAAACAACACCTGTTGATGAAGCTCCCGTTGAAAATGTGCCTGAAACTGTTTTAGAAGAAACGGCTGAAACTGTTACAGAAGAATCAGCTGAAGCTGTTGTAACAGATGAAGCGGTAGATGGGGAGGCTGTCGAAATAGAACTTGATGACCTTGACGGTGAAAAAATTGATCCTGAGATAGATATGACAAAGGGGGAGAAAGTAAAAACACTTCTTATGAAACCTCTTTGGTCTGCTATCGTAAAATGGGTATTTATTTTCTTTGGCATTGTTGGTGTAGTTTTGTACTTCATTGCAAATAGTTCCAGAGAAATGGGTGAAACTTTTGCGACAACATTGGGCGGTATATCAAACGGTATCGCATCATTTTTCAGCATTATTCCTATTCCGATGTTTGAAATACTTATTTGCGCTGCTGCAATCGGTATTCTTGCATACCTTGTATTCATAATCGTTCGAACCATACAAGTGAAAGGCAAGTTCCATAAAGGCGGTCTTTGGGTTCAGTTCGGTTATACAATTTTGGCAGTTGCAGGTATATTTGCACTTCTTTCATCTCTTTGCTACGGCATATTTACATACCGTGCACGTATCTCAGAATCAACTGATTATACAAGCGCAAACGTAACCGATATGGATTGCGGCGAAACAATGCTTTATCTCATAGATAAAATCAATAATACACTCTATGAAGGTGAAGATGACATTTTCTTCAAAGCAAACGGCGAATCAAGATACGCTTCTTCAGGCCGTTCAATTGTGGCTATTACAAAGGCAGTGTGTACAGCATTTGATAATGCGGCTGAGGATATTCCTACACTTAAGGGAAGTACACTTACTTCTAAAGAACTTGTATTCTCAGGTCTCTATTCAAAATATCAGATTTCAAGTATCTACTCTCCTTTTACAGCTGAACTTTGTATAAATACAGACTATCCGGAAGTTGTTATTCCTATGCAGGTTGCTAAAACAATGGCAATGCAGCGCGGTTATACAGATAATGCTGATGCATCTTTTATCGCATTCCTTGTTCTTACTGAATACTCTGATGATTACTATCTCAACTATTCAGGCTACTTTAATGCATATTTGGAATTAAGTTCTGCATTCTATAGAGAAAACGGTAAAAATCTCCATCTCTATCTTGCAAATGCATTAAGAGACCATGCTAAAGCAGATTATGTAAGTCTTGTAAAAGAACTTGATGAACTATATGGTGTTTCCAGTGATATTGAGTACACTGCATCATCACAGACACTTTCCGGTACTGATTATTGCGATGTCGCAAAACTTCTCCTTGTTAAGTTCCGTGATAATGTTTATGATTCTGAAATTACCATTGAGCAGGAAGAGACCTCAAACAAATACGGTCGTTTCTGTAACTATCTTACAAACTATTACCTTATAGACGAAGACTTCCAATACGAAGTTGATGATGTATATGAGGAATATCATCCTGACAATTAAACAAAACAATGACGAGAGAGACACCTCAAAAGAAGTTGTCTCTCTCGATTTTTATATTTATAAAACAAATGACACCTTGCGCAAGAATTGAGAAAGTGTCATAGTGGATTGCATATTTTGAAAAAGAACAATACTCGCCGTCAGGCGAATATGACTGGGGCACACTTCCTTATGGAATGTACCTCTATGTATATACCTTTTTATTTAATGTATAAATCAAAGCGCAGGCTAACCTGCGCTTTGATTTTTGATTTATTATTGTTATTTTATATCCATTTCGTTTAAGATATCGCGAAGAGCAACCAGTTCTTCAGTTGTAAAGGAAACACCTTTGTTCATTTTAGAGCCGTCCGGTGACCACTCGCGTAAATCATATTTAGGTTCTCTTCCCATCCAACTAACTTTGTTGAGACCTTTTGCCCAACCGTTTGAATTCTCCGGCAGTTTACCGAAAGTTTCCGTGATTTCAAATGTAAATTCCGCCATTTTACGACCCTCCTATGTAATATATATGTATATAGTATATATTAACAATATATTAAATGTCAATAGATAATTTATTTTTTGAATAAAAGTGTTGACAACAGGCAAAAATAGTGCTAAATTATACTTGTTAGCACTCAAAAGCTGTGAGTGCTAAAAAATATCAGCAGGTGTAAATAAATGAAAGAGCGTTTAAATAGAATATTACGTGCGGTTATTGAAGCATATATTGATAACGGTGAACCTGTTTCAAGCAAAGGTATTTTACAGCGTGAATCAGATATGAATGTATCATCGGCAACTGTGCGAAATGATCTTGCAGAGCTTGAAAGGTTAGGATATCTTGAACAACCGCATACATCTGCGGGCCGAATTCCGACAGAAAAAGGGTATAGGTACTATGTAGATAATCTTTTGACTGAACAGTCGCTTGATGAACAACTCGCATTAAATATAGAAAGTGTTATGAGTTCTAATGCTGTGAGTATTGACGAGTTTTTTAAAACCGCCATTTCTACATTTTCTAAAATCACCGGTTATACAAGCGCTGCTGTAATATCACATAACGATGAGGACAGAATAATAAAACTAGAGGTTGTAAAAACTTCTGATGATCTTATAAACCTTGTTGTTATCACTAAAAGCGGTGTCGTTAAAAATAGTTTTTGTCGTCTCTACTTTTTGGCAAGCGATGATGAGGTCGCCGAACTTAATAAGACTTTGGCAAGTTATATCGGTGATAATACTGTTGGTTATCTTGATGACAGTTTGTTTGACAGTCTTGAAAAACGTCTGGGAGAAACACAAAAAAATTGGGAGTTTCTCACAGGTGTTATTAAAAATATTGTCACTTCAATGCGTAAGCCGCATGTCATTGTAAGCGGACAGGATAATTTGTTGTCCTATCCTGAATTTTATGAAATTCACAAAGCCAAAAACGTTATGTCTTTCTTAAATGAGGAACAACAGGTTGCAGATATGTTAAGCGAGCGTGCAAATGAACGCTTAAACATAATAATAGGAAGCGAAATAGGCGGCGAGAATTTAAGTGAAATGGGTCTTGTTGTCAGAAAATTCACAGGATCGTCCAATGCATATACTTTCAGTCTTTTCGGACCTAAACGAATGAACTACGGTAAGACCGTTTCACAGGTTGAATACTTTATTAATTGTATAGAACGCTATCTTAAAGAAAGGGGACACGATAATGGCGGAAAATAAAGAAAAAGAAATGCCCGAAACCACAGCAGAAGAAACTGTGGCAGAGGAACCCGAAAAAAAAGAAACAAAACCTAAAAAGAAAAAAGTAAACGAGTTTGAAAAAAAATATAACGAACTTAACGACACCTATCTTCGTGTACTTGCGGAGTATGATAACTACCGTAAACGTACAGCTAAAGAAAAGGACAGTATGTTTGCTGACGGCATTGTAAAAGCAGTATCATCAATTCTTCCCGTTATTGATAATCTTGACCGTGCACTTGCAACTGAAACTGCAGATGCAGAATTTAAAAACGGCGTAGAAATGATAAAAAAACAGTTTATAACATCTCTTGAGGCACTTGGTGTAAAAGAAATCGAGTGTGTTGGAAAATCATTTGATCCGAGTTTTCATAACGCTATAATGCATATTGATGATGAATCATTTGGTGAAAACGAGGTCGTAGAGATATTCCAAAAGGGATATACTTATAAAGAAACAATAATCAGACATGCGATTGTAAAAGTCGCAAACTAATGGAGGAAATAATATTATGAGCAAAATTATCGGTATTGACTTAGGAACAACAAACTCTTGTGTTGCAGTAATGGAAGGCGGCGAGCCTACAGTTATAGCAAACGCTGAGGGTATGCGTACAACACCATCTGTTGTCGGTTTCGCAAAAAATGGTGAGCGTCTTGTCGGACAAAATGCAAAAAATCAGGCTATTACAAATCCCGACAGAACCATCATATCTATAAAAAGAGATATGGGTTCAGACAGACGTGTAGACATTGATGACAAAAAATACTCACCGGAAGAAATATCAGCCTTCATTCTTATGAAACTTAAAGCTGATGCCGAAGCATTCCTTGGCGAGAAAGTGACACAAGCTGTAATTACCGTTCCTGCTTACTTCTCTGACTCGCAAAGACAGGCAACTAAGGACGCAGGTAAAATAGCAGGACTTGAGGTACTTAGAATAATCAACGAGCCTACTGCTGCAGCACTTGCTTACGGTGTTGATAAAGAAACAGAGCAGAAAATTATGATTTATGACTTGGGCGGCGGTACATTTGACGTCTCAATTCTTGAAATCGGCGACGGTGTATGTGAGGTTCTTGCTACAAGCGGTAATAATCGTTTGGGCGGTGACGACTTTGACGATAGAATTATCGATTGGATGGCAGAACAATTCAAGGCAACAAACGGTATTGATCTGCGTAATGACAGTATGGCTTATCAGCGTCTTAAAGAAGCTGCTGAAAAGGCAAAGAAGGACCTTTCCGGCGTTATGACTACAAATATAAACCTTCCCTTTATTACCGCTGATGCTACAGGTCCTAAGCACCTTGATTTAAACCTTACCCGCGCTGAGTTTAACAAACTCACAGCAGACCTTGTTGAAAAAACAATGGGTCCTGTTAAACAGTCACTTTCAGATGCAGGTCTTTCACCCTCTGAGGTTCATAAAGTTATACTTGTAGGTGGTTCAACAAGAATTCCCGCAGTTGTTGAAGCAATAAACAGTTATATGGGCAAAGAAGCTCATAAGGGTCTTAACCCTGATGAGTGTGTTGCTATGGGTGCCGCAATTCAGGGCGGTGTACTCGGCGGAGATGTTAAGGGTGTAGTACTTCTTGATGTAACGCCTCTTTCACTCGGTCTTGAAACACTTGGCGGTATCGCAACAAAACTTATTGAAAGAAATACTACTATCCCCACCAAAAAGAGTCAGATATTCTCTACTGCTGTTGATAATCAACCGTCAGTTGAAATCCATGTTCTTCAGGGTGAGCGTGAAATGGCACAGGATAATAAAACGCTCGGTAGATTCCGTCTTGACGGTATCGCTCCCGCTCCTCGCGGTGTACCCCAGATCGAAGTTACATTTGATATAGATGCCAACGGTATTGTAAACGTAACCGCAAAAGATATGGGTACAGGTAAAGAACAGAATATTACAATTACTGCTTCTACCAATCTTTCTAAGGATGATATTGAAAAGGCTGTTAAAGAAGCTGAGAATTATGCAAGCGAGGACGCAAAGAAGAAAGAAGAAATCGAAGTCCGCAACAATGCAGATCAGCTTGTATATCAGACTGAGAAAACAGTATCCGAAATGGGCGATAAGCTCACAGCAGACGATAAAGGCGCTATCAACGCTGAAATTGAAAAGACAAAAGAAGCTCTTAAAGGCAACGACACAGCTGCAATCAAGGCTGCTGCCGATGCACTTCAGGCAAAACTTCACGAGTTTGCTCAAAAGATGTATGCACAAGCTAATCCGCAGGGCGCGGATCCTTCTGCTGCACAGGGCGGTGCAAGTGATAACAATGTTTATGATGCTGACTTCACCGACGCAGATAATAACTAATTAATAGAAGTGGAGAGCAACGCTCTCCACTTTTAGAGGTATATTTACTTATGTCAGAAAAAAGAGATTATTATGAAGTCCTCGGGCTGTCAAAAGGCGCATCGGAGGACGAGATAAAAAAAGCCTTTAAAAAAATGGCTAAAAAATATCATCCCGACTTAAATCCGGGTAATGTCGAAGCTGAAACAAAATTTAAAGAAATCAACGAGGCCTATGGCGTCTTATCTGATCCTGAAAAGAAGTCACGCTATGATCAATTCGGTCACGCAGGTGTTGATCCGTCTTATAGTGGCGGTGCAGGTGGTTTTAATGGTGATTTTGGCGGCTTTGGCGGCTTTGGTGATATTTTCGAAACCTTTTTTGGTGGCGGTATGGGTGGCGGCGCATCGCGACGTGCAAACGCACCTTCAAGGGGCGAAGATATTCATCTGAGCATAAATATTGAATTTACAGAAGCGGCTTTTGGTTGTGAAAAAGAAGTTAAATATACAAAACGCTCGGGTTGTAAGACCTGTAACGGTACAGGCGCAAAAGGTGGCACTGAATTTGAAACCTGCTCGCAGTGCGGCGGTAGGGGAGTTATCTCAACTGTACAGCGAACCATACTCGGCAATGTACAGTCACAGCGAACATGTCCCAACTGTAATGGAACAGGTAAGCGTATAAAAACTCCTTGCCCCGATTGTCAGGGCGGTATTGTAAGTGAAACTAAAAAAACTAAGGTTAAGATTCCTGCCGGTATTGATAACGGTCAGACTCTTACCCTTCGTACTCAGGGCCACGCGGGTAAAAACGGCGGTCCTGCCGGTGATGTTTATATCACCGTGTCTGTTGCACCTCATAAGATTTTTGAGCGCCGTGGCGATGACCTTTATTGTGATATCCCCGTGTCTTTCACCGATGCGGCACTTGGTGCTGAAATGGTCGTTCCTACTATTGACGGCAAAATCAAATATAACATAAGTTCACCGATATCACTTGCCGCATTTGTTATTTTACATAAAATTGGTGATACAATAGAAAGAGCGTTGTTATTAGGATTTGCTTCTTTTTTATACACAT
>JAZUOQ010000220.1:0-3924 GCA_045604775.1 Eubacteriales bacterium | reverse complement strand
CAAGTGGTAAGGCACCGGACTTTGACTCCGTTATCCGCTGGTTCGAATCCAGCCATCCCAGCCAGAAAAGCGATCTGTTTTGTGCAGGTCGCTTTTTGTTATGTTTTTGTACAAAATTATCTTTTTTCATTGATTTAATATGTTGTTTATATTATAATATTTAATATAGAACTATTTGAGGTGCCGTTATGCTGAAAAAAATTACTGCTTTTTTTACTTCTGTATTGATTTCTATTATTGGCATTTTTATACCTCCTGTTCCAAAACCTAGAACAGTTGAAGAGTTGCAGCAAATACCAAATTTTTATCAGAAGTTTGAAATTGGTGAAGAAGTTTATGTTATTGATTCGCAATTTCTTGATACAACAGACAAAATGCATATGGCAATTTGTCTTCAAGGTATCGTTGCAAAAACTAAACCGTGTATTTATATTAAAACCAATGAAACGGATAACTATTATATAAATGAAATTAAAAATAACGGCGCTCAAATTATATACAATGATGAAAATGGTATACCTTGAAATATTGAAACACTCCTCAAGAAGTTCAGTTCTTACATCGGTGATGCGGGATATGTTCTTTATCGAGAGAGTTCAAGTGCCGAAGGGCTTAATATGGCCACTAATCTATCAACATTGAACAGTTGGCTAGCTGTGCCGCAAAGCCTTGAGAAAATTGCAATTGATGCTGGACTTACACTAAAAGAAGATTTTGCTGATGATGATTATAATGCTATTTTTCAATGGAAGTTTTTTAATAAATATAAGAAAAATTTCAATTTTAAAGCAGTTGTTCATGAGCATTATGAAATGAAAGGTCTTCGTGATTTTGCGATTCAGCAGGGATTTTTTACGTTTTATGTTGATGATGACACTGATGGTGTTTGGTTCAGAAATATTATGCTTGATTATGCCGGAAGTAACACACTTGTTTTTGGTTGGGCCAAGTACGAGGTTCAGTATGTAACTGATGCATCAAAAAGTGGTGATATGGTAATTCCAACCGACCATTGTTACAATAACAGTATTCTTACATCCTTTAAATGCACTGTTCCGACACAAGCACATAGTGAAACAAAAGATTATACAGATGACAGCAAGCATTACTGTGCACTTCTTTTTAGTGATGGGGATAATGTTCAATGGATTCAGAATGGTTTTTCTGAATATTATCAAAAATTGAAGCTTGAAACAGCTTTTCCGATGACATGGACTTTTCCGCCGCTAATGCAAGAAATGTCACCGGCTACATTTAAAAAAATATATAATGATTCAACAGTTAATGATTATTTTATTGCAGGTGTTTCGGGTGCGGGGTACATTCACTCTTCTGAGTATCCGCTGAAAGCTTTGTCTGAATTTACAGATATTACAGCTTCGCAGATGATAAAAAGTGATCTTGAATATGTTTCATTTCTTGATAATGTGCCTGATAATGTAATAGAAGAAGCAAGACTTATAAACAGTTTCAAATATTATTCAAGGTATGATAACATTAAAGGCGGTGTTGTTTATCTTGATCCGGACAGATATGCAAGCGGTAAAGGCAAAGTGTATTTTATAAATGACAAGCCGTTTGTTTGTGTGAGACTTTCGCTATGGCATCCGAGCAACCAAATGAGCGAGGTTACCAAAGAATGGATAGACGAACAGGCCTCAATTGTAAATAATTATGCTGCTGATATTTATTCTATTAATGGATACAGTGTTGTAAATGTTCATCCATGGTCAATGAGTATCGGAAATCTTGAATATTTTGTCAATCAACTTGATGATGATGTGGTGCTTGTTACTGTTGACGAACTATTGGAAATGATAAAAGCTAATGTTCCCCATGAAAATGCAGAGGTAGATGAAAATGTTTAAAAATTTATTTTATGGAAACCCTTCAGGTTGGCAGACTAATCCGGCTGAAAGAAAAAGTTATTATGTTTACTTTGCCGGTCAGAATATTATTTATTCTTTAGTTACAGGCTTTCTGACTACATATCTTATGTTCCAAGGAGTTAACCTTGCTAAAGCTGCAACAGTTATGCTTGTCGTTAAAATCTGGGATGCTGTTAACGATGCGATTTTCGGTGTTATTTTTGATGCAGTTAAGTTTAAAAGCGGTAAGAAATATTTACCTTGGTTGAAAATTTCAACATTTTTAATACCGCTTTCCACCTTGTTGCTTTTTATGATTCCTGCTGATTCAGGCGAAAATTTAAAACTTATTTGGTTTGCAGTTGCCTACATTCTTTGGGATTCATCATATACGCTTTGTGATGTACCCATCTATGGTGTTATAACGTCGATGACAAAAAATCTTGATGAAAGAAACAGCATGCTATCATATAAAAGCATTTGGGGTGGTGTAGGTACTGCTGTTACGACACTTGTTGCTAATTTGCTTGTCAGTCAGAATGTGAATTCGAATTATACTGTTGTTGCAATAGTTTTGTGTGCAATAGCTCTTGGTACTATGATTCCTGTTCTTTTTAATATAAAAGAACGATTTAATTCAATATCTGAAGAAACATTTACAATAAGAAGAATGTTCAGTTATCTGATTAAAAATAAATATCTTCTTATTTACTATATCGGATATTTCTTCTTTTCCTCTGCTAATGTCAGCGGTGCTTTCAACCTTTTTGTTTCATATTACATTTTTAACAATGAACTGTTCGCTCTTGTTGTTAGTGTAATCAGCGTTGCACCTCAACTTATTTTCTCATTGCTTGTGCCTAAAATGTTGAGAAAAATTGACAAGATGAAACTTTACAAAATTAGTGCAGTTTTAATTATTGTTTTAAGTATAGCAACATGGGTTGTGGGATATAAGAGCATTGTTCTGTATATTGTACTTTCAACTTTACGTGCTGTTCCCGTAGGTATTCAGGGTGTGCTCATGTTTATGTTTACTCCTGACTGCGCAGAATATGGTAAGTATAAGTCAGGAATTGAAGCAAACGGTATTACTTTTGCAATTCAGACCTTTATGGTGAAGCTTACTGCGGCAATTTCAGGTGCACTTGGAATGTTCCTTCTCGGACTCAAATCGACAGGTTGGATAAGCGTAGAAGTTGAAAATTTCCAGCAGCTTGCTGAATTAGGCGTAAAACAGACAGACCATGCGCTTGACGTTCTTTGGTTTATTTATGTTATGGTGCCTGCAATCGGTTGTTTTATTGCACTGGTTATTTGGAATTTCTATAAACTTAACGATAAAGATGTGCAGATTATGGCGGATTGCAATGCCGAAAAGATCACGCGCAAAGAGGCAGAAAACCTTTTAAACAAAAAATATTAAAAGAGAGGGGAGTTACCTTTGAACAAAAGCTTCTATGGAGAGAATGTATTTCTTGAAAATGAATCTTCAGAAAAAATTTATGAAAGAGTAAAAAATTTACCAATAATTGATTATCATTGTCATCTTCAGCCTAAAGAAATTTATGAGGATAAGCCCTTTGAAAATATTGGTGAAATTTGGCTAGGCGGTGACCACTATAAATGGCGCTTGATGAGAAGTGTCGGTATTGATGAAAAATATATTACAGGAGATGCCTCTTGGAAAGAAAAGTTCATTAAATATTCTGAAGCGTTGGAAATAGCTCTCGGAAACCCGCTTTATCATTGGTCACACATGGAACTGAAACAGTTTTTTGGCATTAATGAACCTTTGAATGCTGAAAGTGCAGAGAAAATCTGGAATAAAGCAAATGAAGTTATCAAAAAAACTGCAATGTCACCGAGAAAGCTTATTTTAAATTCAAATGTTGAATATATTGCCACAACAGATGATATCATTGATACACTTGAATACCACAAGCTTATTTCGCAAGATTCAAAGATAAAAGCAACCGTAGCACCTTCTTTCAGAACGGACAATCTTTTCCTCTACACGGCTGACGGATACGCTGAATATATAAGTCGGAGGCCA
>JAZUOQ010000219.1:0-1685 GCA_045604775.1 Eubacteriales bacterium | reverse complement strand
GGAACGGTGCTTATACTGCTTGGTACAGCCGGTGTCCAACTTGCATTGTCTGACAGTATAATTGAAATATCCGGTATATGTGCTTATTCAGAAAATAGTATATATCCTCAAAAAATCACATATGAATCAGGACAAATATGTTGCGGCGATCATTTTGACTGGTTTGTAAAAAACTGTGTTCCCGAGCACTATACCAAAGCGGCACGCGAGCAGGGAATGTCTATACATCAGTATTTACGTAAAAAGGCAATAAAACAGTCAGTCGGTGATCATGGTCTTGTTGCTTTGGATTGGTTTAACGGTAACCGTTCTATACTTTCAAACAGTGATCTTACCGGCTTGATTTTGGGGCTTACACTCAATACTGTACCTGAGGATATTTATCGTGCACTTATTGAGGCAACCGCTTTTGGTACACGCGTTATTTTAGAAAACTATGAAAAGGGTGGTATTCCTGTTAATGAGATAGTTGCCTCCGGAGGAATTGCCATTAAGGACAGTATGCTTATGCAAATCTATGCAGATGTCATTGGAAAGCCTATCCGTATTGGCGAAAGTATGCAGTCTGCTGCACTTGGCAGTGCAATTTACGCAGCGGCTTCGGCTGGTATTTTTGAAAATATACCGGCGGCTTGTAAAAAATGTGCTTCAGGCATTTTAAAAACATACGTTCCTAACCATGAAAATGTAAAAGCATATAACAAACTTTTTAAAAAATATAAAACATTACATGACTATTTTTCTCAAAACAATGATCTGATGAAAGGTCTTAAAGATTTATTAATAAAATAGCAATATTTTGTTTGAAAAATATGTCAGTTTGTGTTATTATAAATAGACAATTTTAAAAGGAAAATGATAATATGCTCGAAAAAATAATTAATTCAGTTTATAATATGCTGTGGGGCGATATTGTTACTATTTCACTACCGGGTGGTGATAAGCTCGGTCTTTCACTTCTTGTAATAGTATTGGTGCTTATGGGTGTATATTTTACTGTTCGCACAAAAATTTTACCAATACGTCTTATGCCGGAAATGCTAAGGGTTGCTTGTGAAAAAAATAAAAAAGGCGATAAAAAAGCATTATCGGGTTGGCAAGCTCTTATAGTATCAACTGCCACACGTGTAGGTATGGGAAATCTTGCAGGTGTTGTTGCAGCAATTTCGGTAGGTGGTGCCGGGGCTGTGTTTTGGATGTGGATAACTGCGCTTATAGGTACATCATCTTCATTTGTTGAATCAGTTTTGGCACAAAAGTATAAAAAGCGGGATGTTGTATACGGTGGTTATTGCGGCGGACCTGCTTATTATATTCATTCTTTTGCAGAAAAAATAAGAAAAAAGAAACTTAAACGTTCAATATTAGCCGTTCTGTTCGCTGTATCAGGACTTATTTGCTGGTGTGGCATAAGCCAGGTCGTCGGCAATTCTGTTACAGAAGCTTTTGAAAATGCTTTTGATATAAAACCGTTGTATACAATTGTTATTTTAGTTGCAATCTCAGCTGTTGAGAATCAAGATGTAATTGCTGATGTTACCGAAAGAGATTGGACAGTAGCTAATCGAGGAACGAAACTTGCTGATTCTGAATTGTTGATGTTGACCAGCAATGCGGCAGCTGAGACTGTTTGGGCTGGATGGACGTCTGAGTTGCCTGCTGATATGAGCAAGGTAACTGCAATT
>JAZUOQ010000218.1:0-14042 GCA_045604775.1 Eubacteriales bacterium | reverse complement strand
GATCGTTGGCTATCTGCGGCGGTGTTACATACTCAAAATCAAACTCCTTAACATAACGTTGGCTCTGCACACTAAAAGATGCCATACGGTGACGAGTTATTTGTGCAAGAAGCGAACGCGAAACATTCTCTATCCCAAACGAGAAAGTCATATGTTCCATTGGGCTTTCATGTCCAAGTCCTGAGAGCATACCTATAAAATCACTTGTTTTTTCGGGAGTAAGACCATCCATTACTGTATCAATATCAGCACGGGCATAGCAAAGCTTTGCCGCTGCTGCCATTATTTTTTGTGGATCCGGGGTATGTGTTAAAAGTGTCACCTTAAGATCTGCCATTTTTCTTTCTCCTTTTTGCTTCCTTGATTGCTATAAAAAATACACTCGGTATTTTTGACATTCTTCCGAAACGATATGGTTCTTTATAAAGTCTATACAACCATTCAAGACCCAATTTTATCATAAATTTCGGTGCACGGCTGACATTGCCGGCATATACATCAAGGCTTCCGCCAAGTCCCAGCATTACGCCGACTTTCAATTTATCTTTATGTTCTGCCATCCAGAACTCCTGACGCGGTGCACCCAGACATACCCACAATATATCTGCGCCGCTTTGGTTTATCATATCGATAATAGACTCATTGTCCTCGGGCTGAAAATAGCCATCACGTACACCCGCAATTTTTAAACCGTCGATCTGCTTACAAAGATTATCGGCAGCAGTCTGTGCAACACCCGGCTTTGCACCGAATAAAAACACGCTTTGTCCTTTCTTTGCAGCTTCCAAAAGCAGATTATAACCAAGGTCACAACCTGCGACCTTTTCTTTTATCGGTGTTCCCAATATTTTTGCCGCATACAAAACACCGACACCGTCTGGTGCAATAAATGACGCAGATGATACCGCTTTTTTTACTGCTGCGTCCTCATAACACATTTTAAGTATCTCGGCATTTGGTGTGACAACAATATGAGAGTCCTTTGTGTCAGCATATGCAGAAACCTGTTCAACTGCCTCGTGCATTGTTACACTGTCTATTTTAATACCTAAAATATCTACTTTCATATTATTTACCTAAAACCTTTATTAAATTCTCGGCGTAAAGCGAAAAACCAATAGCATTGGGATGTAACCCGTCTGTATAATAATCAGATCTATGCGGAACAAGTGTAAAACCGTCAATTTTGTTAAAACCATACTTATCGATGATTTGTGAAACAATATCAATGCATTCATAGAATGTACCCATTGCTTTAGTTTCACCCTCGCTTTCACGCCAGATAGGTGTTATGCAATATACCTTTTTGTTTCCATAGTTATCTTTTATCTTCTTTAAAAAACCGTCAGCATTTTTTATTAAGTCTTCTTTGGTTTTGTAATGGCCCCAGTCATTAGTACCATACGCAATTATTACGGTATCGGGATCAAAATTAATAATATCAAATGTATCGGGATCAAAGTAGCCGCCGCCGACACCGTTTACTACGCTGTTCGCATTAAGCATATTTGTTATACGCATAGCATAAGACAAATAATCAAGGCCCGATTCCCAGCCCTGTGTGATAGAGTCACCCATAAACAGTATCTTTGTATCAAATCTATGCGGAGTTATACTTGCACAGTCTGAAAGTGAAACCGATTTAAACACAGTCACTTCGTGAGAAGACATTAGTATCGTTACACGGTTTGTACCTGAAAGGTTTATTTTTGTACTCTGATTATAGCTTTCAACAAAAACGCCGTTCAAAAACACCTCAAACTTACCGCTTACCAATTCAAGTTCCATATATGTAGCGTCTGTTACAAAATCAAAACGGATGCCGGTTGTGGTTTCGGCACGCAAGCCAAGACTTTGGCTATTAGAATACCATGCATCTACCTGTTTTTGAGTACACTTATAAAAATGTATTCCATCTTCTTTTTCTATGATGTTAATAGCACCAAATGTTATTTTTTTCAGATCATTGATTTTAAGTTCCATTATATTGATGGGAGTGCAAAAACCACACTGTCACACTCCGTAAGCTCCTTTATTATTTCTGTATAGTTTGCAATATTGTCAAAATGCAATGTACATTCTATACCGGCATTGCCTGATATACCGCTTCTGGGAGTTGTTATTTGAATTCCGGTTGCATTATACATTGATTCAAGGTGTGAAACAATAGTATTTACGGTTGTTACATCTGAAATTTCAATATACACACGAAATTTCTTGCTTTTTTTAAACATATGCGCATCGAATTTAGAAAGCAGTGTCATTGTCGTAAATTCGAGAAGTGCGCCGATAATAGCCCCTTCGTAAAAACCAATACCGATAGCAAGACCAACCGTTGCCGTAGTCCACAGTCCTGCAGCTGTTGTAAGACCTGTAACGTGAAACCTACCCTTTGCAACAATTGTACCGACACCGAGAAAACCAATGCCGGACAGTACCTGTGCACCTATTCGTGTAGGATCTGCCGTAAGAGACCTGAAATTGAGAACAAAGTCAGGCACCAACATTGCCATAGTCGCACCCATACATACAAGTATGTGCGTACGTAAGCCTGCTGCCCTACCGTGCATTTCACGTTCAAGACCGACAAAACCGCCGATAACTACCGCAAGAACAAGCCGTACTGCAACGGAAACAAGGTTAAAATCACGCAGATAATAAACAAAGTTTTCAAAAAGTTCCATTAATACCAGTCCTTAATCCTAAATTTATTTTCGTTTTTAAAACAGCCAAGATCACGCATTGAAACATAGCTGTCACCGCATACTATTATATGGTCCGCGAGGTTTATATCAATACCGTTAAGCGTTGTATCGATTTTATTGGTAACGATTATATCCCGGTCGGACGGTTCACGATTAATAAAGTGGTTGTGATACAGCACAACATGTTTTGCACCGTACTTAATAACCTCGGTAACTATTGTTTTACCGTCGAATATTATCCCTTCATTATCACCTTCGCATACCTTACGCAGAGCAAGAACACGAAACTTCTCGCTGAGTAAAAGTAAATACAGTACCTCACGACGCTCATTTGCATAAAAAGGCTTAATGTACTCATACATTTCTGAAACAGTAGTCACGCGCCGTTTGAACATTGACACATTTTGGGCGGCAATAAGCTGCGGTATCTGTTTTAGTGCAACAAGACGCATAGCACCCGCATCACCCACGCCCTCGATCTGTCTTAGTATCTCAAACGGCTGACGGCAAACTTCAGCAAGAGAGCCGTAGCGATCAACAAGATATTCAGCAACACTGTCCGACGAGCGCACATGGGAAATACCGTACAATATAAGGTCAAGCGCCTCTTCATCTGTGATTATGCAATCGGCATCAAGCATCCGAAGCGTTCTGTCAATACGCAATTCCATTAGTTATTTATTACCTCGCCCACGCCGTCAAGTATAAATTTAGGACGGTATGGGAAGGATGAAAGTGTATCCTTTGTTGTCACGCCTGTCATCACAAGCACAGTATCTATATCAGATTCAATACCCGCAATAATGTCAGTATCCATTCTGTCACCGATAATGGCTACATCCTCCTCGTCACAACCGAGAAGTGAAAGGCCGCAACGCATCATAAGCGGATTTGGTTTACCGAGAAAATATGCCTGTTTACCGGTTGCTATTTCAATCGGAGATACAAGTGCACGGCAGGCAGGCTCAATAATACCGCCATCCGTCTGTCCCGTAATGTCAGGATTTGTACCAATAAGTTTAGCACCGTTTAAAACAAGGCTTACCGCTTTTGAAATGTTAGCAAAATTATAATTCGCAGTCTCACCGATAACAACATAATCCGGGTTTACATCATTCATAAGTATACCTGCATCATAAAGTGCATTTATAAGTCCCGCACCGCCGATAACATAAGCCGTACATCCGGGCTTTTGTTTTGCAAGATATTCTGCAGTAGAAAGTGCGGAAGTATAGAAATGAGATGGATCAATGTCAAGACCCATACGTGAAAGTTTTTGTGCAAGTTCACCCGGTGAACGACCCGAGTTATTTGTCAAAAATAAAAACTTTTTGTCATTTTTCTTAAGCCAATCAATAAATTCAACAACGCCCGGCAAAAGCTGATTGCCGTGATAGATAACTCCATCCATATCGCATATAAAACCTTTTTTATCTTGTAGTTTCATTTACTTCCCTCCATTCTATAATATTAAATTATATATATATTTAATACTATTGTCAATAAACAGACTTGTAAAATAAATTTTTTTCTGTTAAGATGAAAAAAGAAACCAAAAGGAGTGATATTTATGAGTAAAATAACTGTTTTTGACCATCCGTTAATCCAACATAAAGTGTCTATTCTCAGAAGTAAAGATACTAGTTCAAAACAGTTCCGTGAGCTTGTTGAAGAGATAACTATGCTTATGTGTTTTGAGTCAATGCGTGATCTACCGCTTGAACAGGTAGAGGTAGAGACTCCTATATGTAAAACTAAAACAAATGTGCTTGCAGGTGTAAAACTTGCAATTGTACCTATACTCCGCGCAGGTTTAGGTATGGTAAACGGTATACTTAACCTTGTTCCTTCTGCAAGAGTTGGTCATATAGGTATGTACCGTGACGAAGAAACCTTGGAGCCTCACGAATACTACTGTAAACTTCCTAACAATGTGGACAAGCGGCTTATAATAGTTACCGACCCTATGCTTGCAACGGGCGGTTCTGCCATTGACGCTATAACACGCATTAAAGAATATGGCGGAAAAAGTATTAAGTTTATGTGTCTTATTGCAGCCCCGGAAGGTATAAAAGCACTTACAGAGGCACATTCCGATATTGAAGTATACTGTGCGTGTGTCGATGAGAAACTTAACGAACACGGATACATCGTACCGGGACTGGGCGATGCGGGCGACAGAATTTTCGGCACTAAATAATTATAATTTCGGTCGTAATATTTATAAAATAGGGCAAACGATTGAATTATATAATTTTATGAAGTATAGTAAGCATAGCTTTGTCAACAAAGGAGAAAGAATATGGTTATTGCAAAAATAATTTCATCACTTGAAAAAGTAATGCCTTCCGAAAACTACGATTCCATTGAAGCAGTAAAAGTTTTAAAAGCTTGTAAAGGTGAACGAATATCATTTCAGATAACAGCCTCGCCACGTAATGACAATGGCAATGCTGTGCGCGGTGAGATAAATCATACAATACGTTCAAAACTATCAAAATATACTACTGTTTCACGCGTAGGATATGTACCTTCAAAGCTACCTGCATACCCTGACAGGCTTGATGATGATTATATAACAACAAAACCGTGCGTGCTGCCTGATGTTCTGTTCCCTTTAAAAAAAGGTGAAAGTGTATCTGCAGGCGCCAACACACCTGCTGTATACTGGGTCACTGTTGATATTCCTACAGATTTTGAAGCAGGAGAATATCCTATTCACTTTACACTTTCGGATAAAAAACAAGGTGTTGCCAAATGCCGTGTTGTAATTGATGTAAAAAACGTTGTTATTGAAAAAAGTGACCTTTTATTTACACAGTGGTTTCACTGCGACTGTATTGCCGACTATTTTGGTGTTAAAATGATGAGTGAAAAGCATTGGAAACTTATCGAACAATTTATAAAAACCGCGGCAAGAACAGGCATTACAATGATACTTACCCCACTGTTCACACCTCCGCTTGATACTGAAATCGGTTCTGAGCGCCCGACAATGCAACTTGTAAAAGTCTCAAAAAACGGGAACAAGTATGAATTTGACTTGACTCTCGTTGAAAGATGGGTTGAAATCTGTCAAAAATATGGCATTAATCATTTTGAACTCTCACATCTGTTTACACAATGGGGAGCATGTGCTTGTCCTAAAATAATAGTAAACATTAACGGTAAAAACGAAAAACTGTTTGGTTGGCATACATCATCTGATGATCCGGAATATTATAACTTCTTAGGCCAGTTTTTGCCTGAACTTATTAAAAAACTGGAGGAGCTTGGTGTTGCTGATAACTGCTACTTCCATATTTCAGACGAACCCAAAAACGATCCCGACCGCCCTGATTATAAGAACTATCTCAAAGCAAAGAATTTTATTACTCCGCTGATCAAAGGTCATAAGATAATGGATGCGCTATCACAGGTAGACTTTTTTGATAACGGTCTTATAGAATACCCTGTGGTGTGCACAAATCATATTGAACCGTTTATGGAACGGAACATCAAAGAACGCTGGGCATACTACTGCTGTTCACAGTGCCAATTAGTCGCAAACAGGTTTATGGCAATGCCTTCTTACCGTAATCGTATAACAGGTGTACAACTGTATGCTAACGACATTTATGGTTTTCTGCAATGGGGGTACAATTTCTACTATTCCGGAAGATCAATACATAAACTTGATCCGTACACTGTCAGCGATGCAAATGAAAATTTCCCGTCAGGTGATGCTTATTCTGTCTACCCGTATGAAAACCGAGCTATAGAGTCTATTCGTACCGTTGTATTTTATGAGGGCCTTCAAGATAGAATGTTGCTCAAAGCACTTGAAAAACATATAGGCAAACAAAAAGTTATGGAGTTTGTAGAACAACTGGCAGGCGGAAAAATAAAGTTTGACAATCATCCGAGAAACAATGTATTTCTTACAACGCTTCACGATAAAGTGATTGATATTCTTGAACAATATGGAGGATAATTTATGATACTTAATTATGTGAATTTACCGGAAGAACTGGTATCGGGTGCAAATGAGATTTTGGCAGAGCTCAATTCTAAAGCGGACGGTATTACCGTTTACGCTGATAATTCAGGAACCGGCTTTAAGGTTGAAAAAACAGATGACGGTGTAAAAATCACTTATGGCAGAAAAACCGATTTTTTCAGAGCGCTTTCATTTGTAGCCAAAGTAAACGAAACCGGTGAATCCGTTTGCCAAAGTGCAACTTTTAACATGCTGTGTTATATGGTAGACATTTCACGCAACGCTGTTTGCAATATCGAAGGTGCAAAAAGGCTTATGCGCGTGCTTTCACTTATGGGCTATGACTCACTTATGTTATACAGCGAGGATACATACGAGATACCCGAATACAAATACTTCGGGCATATGCGCGGACGTCTTACAAAAGCAGAAATGAAAGAACTGGATGATTACGGATACTCACTCGGTATTGAGATCATACCCTGCATACAGACTCTTGCTCATCTCACCAGCGCTTTGCGTTGGAAATGTTTCGACAACATAAAAGACACTTCCGATATACTGCTTGCAGACTGTGAGGGTACTTATGAGTTTGTAGATGCAATGTTAAAAACTTTATCTGAGTGCTTCAGAACAAGACGCATTCACGTTGGAATGGATGAAGCACACAGCTTAGGTCTTGGAAAATATCTTGATAAAAACGGTTATCAGAACAGATTTTCCATTCTTTCAAAACACCTTGCACGCGTTAAGGAACTTTGTGACAAGTACGGATACACACCTATGATCTGGAGCGATATGTACTTCCGTCTTTATAATCACGGCACATATTATATGTCTGAAGGCCGAATACCTCAGAATATCATTGATGAAGTGCCTAAGGGTGTAGGTATAGTATATTGGGATTATTACTCAACAGATATTAAAAAACTTGACTGTATGTTTGAAAATCATAAACTGTTTAATGACAAAGTGATTTTTGCAGGCGGTGCGTGGAAATGGTCAGGTATTGTACCGTTTAACCGCATTTCAAACGATTGTGCCAATATACATCTGGATGCGTGTTTCCGTCACGGTTGCAGAGACGTTATTGTAACAAGCTGGGGCGATAATGGCGGTGAAGCCTCACAATTCTCTGTACTCCCCACACTGTCACTTTATGCGGAAAGATGCTATGATAACAACATAAGTGATACAGCGTATGCAAATCGTTTTGAAGATACTTTTGAAATAAGTCTTGAAGATTTTTGCAAACTTGATCTTCCTAACGAAATATACGATGTTCCTAATGAAACACACTATAACCCCTCAAAATACCTTTTCTTCAACGGTGTGCTCAACGGTCTTATGGATATGCACGTGCCCGAAAATGCAAACAGGATTTATGCAAGCCATGCAAAAGAACTTGAAAAACTTGCCAACGCACCAAGGTACGGCTACATTTTTGAAACACTTGCATGCCTGTGCGATGTAATGTCTACCAAAGCCGAGATGTCAAAAAACATATATACTGCATACAACAGTGGAGATAATCAGACTCTCAAAAAGTACGCTCAGGAAATAATCCCTGAAACTATTGGTAAAATCACAACTTACCTTGAGATATACCGTACACAATGGTACAAAGAAAATAAAACTTTTGGATTTGATATACAGGAATCACGTTTTGGTGCACTTAAAGAAAATCTGCGTTCTGCAGCGTTGCGTATAAATGCATACCTTAACGGCGAGATCGATGTTATAGAAGAACTTATCCAACCGTCACTTTCATACACCTGTAAAGAGGGTGACTTTAAAATAAAGCATAATAACTGGTGTATGCAAACCGCTTCAAAACATAATTCATAAAAAAATTCCGTAATGTACATAACATTACGGAATTTTTTATTTCAGTCTTACTGTAATTTCGCCGGAACGTAAAACTTTTTTGCCATACTCTGTCTGAATAACAAGTCCACCGGTACTGTCAATATCAACAGCGCGTGCAGATGCCGCTATTCCATTTTCGTAATAGATTATATCTTTACCAATCACCAATGAATGACTTTTGTAATAATCAAAGTATGAGGTATCTGATATATTATTTGCAAGTTCACAAAGATTATCGGTGATCTGTGCGGCAAGCACACTAATATCCACATCACCAAGCGAACCTGCCGTATTTTTTATTTCGTCAGGAAAGTCAGTTGTACTGATATTTATTCCGACGCCGATAATTATATGATTTACAATCCCTTTATTAAAATCTGTTATAGCCTCAGCCAGTATACCGCATATTTTTTTACCATCAAGGTAAATATCGTTCACCCATTTAATTAGTGCATCTTTGCCACTTACTTTTTTTATAGCACGAAGGACTGCAACACTTGCAGATGTAGTGACAAAAACCGTATCATCTATTGGTGACTTGGGGCTGAAAATATACGTCATATACAGACCTGTACCGTGAGGAGAATAAAAACTTTTGCCCTGCCTGCCTCTTCCCGCACTCTGCGAGCGTGCTATAAATACTGCCCTGTCACAATCAGCTCCTTTTATATACTCTCTCGCACGAAGATTGGTCGAATCAGTAGTGTCATATGTAAAAACAGGAATATTCTCTTTTATTAAATCTTTTATTATATCCATTAGTCACCGTATTTAAGTCTTACAACCGTTTCTATATGATAAGTTCTGGGAAACATATCTACAGGAGTCACCTTTTCAATTTTAAAACCACTATTACTCATATAATTCAAATCTCTGCCGAGTGTTGCAGGATCACAAGATACATATACAAGTCTGTTTGGCTTTTTATCACATATAAAATCAAGTGTTCGCTTATCACAGCCTTTTCGCGGCGGATCCACTATCACCACATCAAAATCACCGTTTGCAATACTGTCAATATCTCCTGCATCTCCGGAAAAAAATTTTGCATTTTGAATGCCGTTAATTTGCGCGTTCAATTTTGCATTTTCAATCGCCTGCGGTATAATTTCAACGCCGACCAGTTCACAGGAAATGTCCGCTGTACAAAGACCTATGGTCCCTATCCCGCAATACAAATCAAGCACCCTGTCACTTTCTTTGATTGCGGCAAACTCCTTCACAATAGAATATAATTTTTCACATCCGCCGTGATTTACTTGATAAAACGCCTGTGGTGAGATTACAAATTTTTTACCTAAAAGTGTATCGGTAATATTGCCGTTGCCAAAAATTATTTCGTATTGATCACCTAATATTACGTTTGTATTTTTATTGTTATAATTTATACAAATTGTACATATTTCAGGAAAATGTACTGTGAGTTCACTGATGAATTCATTTTTTAGCTTGAATTCGCCGTTCACAACAAGACAAAGCATAATATTTTCAAAGCCATGCGAAGCACGCAGATATATGTGACGTACCACACCCGAAAGAGTTTGTTCATTATATGCTTTAATTTTGTTTTTTTGCATAAATGTAATTACAGCGTGTGCGATTTTTTCAAATATTGGAGGTTGAATTACACACTCACCCTCGATTACAGTATGGCTTGCCTGTCTGTAAAAACCGGTGCAGATTTTTCCGTTTTGTTCGCGTACGGGATACTGTGCTTTGTTTCTGTACCCTGTAATAATACCAGTCGAAACGACCTTGTCCGGCATAATATCTATACCGTTTTTCAAGAGTGCCGAGCGTACTTTTTCACGTTTCATACGCAATTCTTCCGCATATGACATATGCCACATAGAACAGCCGCCACACATATTGCAAACATTGCATTGTGGCTTTATACGTTCGGGTGAGGGTGATATTATCTCCAAAGCTTTTGCATAGCCGTATGAACTTTTTATTTTTGTAATATGCGCCAAAACCTTTTCGCCTTTGACAGTACCCGGAATAAATAATACAAAACCATCAACGCGCGCAATTCCTGCACCCTCAGACGTGTAACCTTCTATTATAACTTCTAATCTGTCGTTCTTTTTCATAAGCACCTCTTTTAAAGTATTATATCATATAATTTAGCAATATAAAAGGTTTTTATATTTTTTACATTTTAGTTGTAGACAGCAAAACAACGATTATGGTATAATCTCTATATAAATTTACGGAGGATGGATAATGAAAAAATACAGACTAATTTCAGCGGTGTTGCTTACTTTAATGTTGCTTACACTTATTCCTTCTTGTACAAGCAGTTCGGTTGTAATGACTGTTGGTGATATAAAAATTTCAAAAGACGAGTATATTGCCAATGCAATGAGTATAAAATCACAATTTATAACCGAAAACGATATTGAAGAAACTGATGATTTGTGGGATCAGTATGTTGATTCATCGTATACTAGTACAGTACAGCAATACCTTGACTCAATGATACAGACTTACATAATAACTTTTAAACTGTATTCTATACATTTTGATGAGTTAGGACTTGAACTTGATGAAAAAACGCAGAACGAGATAGATGAAACAATGAACGGCTACTTAAAACAATACGGAAGTCGTGAGGCGTTTGAAGAAGCACTTAAATCGGTCGGTTTCACTTACAAAACATTTGAGGATCAGTTTTACAGCGAGGCTAAAAAAGATGCCGTAATAATGCACTATTTTGGCGAAAACAGCACTGAAAACCCAGTTACAAAAGATGATCTGCTTGCATACTATTCCGAATACTATACAAAAGTGAAGCACGTATTCCTTTCCACAAAGGATAAAGAAGACAATGATCTGTCTAAAGCAGAAAAAGCAAAAATCGGTAAAAAAGCTCAGGAGATATATGACAAAGCAGTTTCCGGTACCGATTTTGACTCACTCATTAAAGAATACGGCGAAGATCCCGGTATGGTCACAAACCCTGACGGTTATGTTTTTTCAACCGAGGATACATCTTATACAAGAATGTTCCACGAAGCCGCTTTTAAAATGAAAGCCGGCGAAATAAAACTTTTGCAGACCAACCTTGGTTTCCACATTATGAAAAGATATCCCTTTACAGAACAAGATATTTATGAAGGCGATAACAAAGTATCACTAATCGAAAATATGATGAGTGAAGAATCGGCTAAAATACTTGAAGATCTCAAAGAACGCATAGGAGTTGAATATAACAATGCGTTGCTGGAAGAACTTTCTGTTGTAAATCTTGACCCCGTAACAGATACATCTGGTTCCGATGCACAGCTTGATGCACTTAAAGAGCAACTCGGCCTTACTGAAGAAACAGAAGAATAATATTTAAAAGCAGACACTTGGTGTCTGCTTTTTTGTTACCGTTTTGTAATATTCCTAAAATTTCCTAACTAATATATAAAAGAAAAAACTTTTTTAAAAATTACAAAAACCACTTGATTTTATTGCAAAAGTGTTGTATCATAGTCACAGTTGTTACTAAATTGTAATTTTTTGATATTTTTTTGAAAACTTTTTTTTGGAGTATTATATGAAATCAATTTCAGCCAAACTGAAAAAAATACTTTTAGCGCCCGCCCGTGCTGTTATACGACTGGGGTTTGCAATAATCCGACGCGCTAAAAACTTTACCTTCCGCGGCATGATAAATGATATTTACCATGCGGGTAAGCTTTTGGTAAAGTTTATTTATAAAGTCGGACTTACTGTTGAAAATACGGTTATTACAATACTGCAGGTTCTTTATGGGCTTGTTTTTATAAGAGGAGTCAGTTTTGTATGTGATTTAGGCGAATGGGTTTTGCGTTGTACAAAATGGTTACTGCATCATTTAAAAGTAATCGTTATGCTAATACCCAAAAGTATTGTACGTGACTTTTCGTATTGGGCAACAGGTCTTTCTGCAGCCGCTGTTATTGCGCTTATTGTTTCAACCAACTATTATGCTCTCGCGCTCAAGGTTACTGTAAACGGTGAGACAGTGGGTTATGTTGAAAATGAAAGTGCATTTTCTAACGTTGTAAATGAGGTGGAAAATAAACTTGGCAATGACATCGGTGAAAATTATATAATGTCATCTAACCCTGAATATTCATTTGCAATCGTTGATAAATCAAAAATACAGACTGAGGAAATGTATCAGGATGTATACTACATTGTCTGTGAAGAGATAGGCGAACATTACGGACTTTATGTTGACGGACAGTTAGTTGCTGCGACCGAGACAGAAGAAACACTCACTTCAATACTGGATGAGCTTAAAGCACCTTATGTAACAGGCAAGGAAAATCAGTCGGTGGAATTTGTGGCTGATGTAATAATAAGAAAAGGTATATATGCCCCCTCATACTTTATTGAGGAAGACGATATCCGCGCTAAGTTCTCAAGTTCAACAAACCCGATGTATTACACAATACAAGACGGCGACTACCTTTCGGATATATGCAAAGTCACCGGTCTTACAAAAACACAGCTTTATGCACTTAATCCCGAACTTGACGATACAAAGCTAATACCCGGTAAAAAACTTAATATTTCACAGCCCGAGATCTATCTTGGCATTAAGATAGTAGAAACAGTAACATACACCGAAGAAATCGATTATAAAACAGTTAAGATCGAGGACAGTTCGATGTATAAAACCAACACAAAGGTTAAAACGGCAGGCCGAAAGGGTGAAAAGGAAGTAACGGCAAAAATCACCTATGTTGACGGTGCCGTTTCAAAAAAAGAGATAATTTCTGAAAAAGTAACACGCAACCCTGTTACAAAAGAAATTTATGTTGGCACAAAAGCGCTTCCCGTAACATCTTCACCGCTTGCAGGTACAGGTACATTTATCCGTCCTATAAACGGCGGCTACGTATCATGCGGTTACGGCGGTTACAGAGGTCATACGGCTGTTGACCTTACTATGAGCGGTGCATACGGAAAGCCTATATATGCATCGGCTGCCGGTACGGTCACATACGCAGGCTGGTCAGGCGGTTACGGAAAAAAAGTAATAATCAGCCATTCAGGCGGTTACTCAACAGTATATGCACATATGAGTTCATTTGATGTATCTACAGGTGATACTGTTTATCAGGGTCAGCAGATCGGCAGAATCGGTTCAACCGGTAATTCAACAGGTCCGCATCTCCATTTTGAACTTCGAATTAACGGCACTGCCGTAAACCCAATGAGATATATAGGATAATAAAATAAAAAAGCCTTGTCTTAAGAGTCGTACTGTTAAGGACAGTACAACAAGATGCGAAAACACCCGTAGTTTTTGAACACTACGGGTGTTTTTAATATTTTCTTTCTTTGTTAGTCAAGTTATGCTATAATACAACTGACCGATAAATAAGAATTTGTAGGTATGTGTGTTATGGATGTAATTACTCATTATGATTTATTAGTGGATGAAAATCACGAGCCTTTTCGTGACCCGGCACCACTACAAGAATATATGAACGGATGGGATGGAG
>JAZUOQ010000217.1:0-2862 GCA_045604775.1 Eubacteriales bacterium | reverse complement strand
AAACCCATACCGATACAGGGACCGCAAGCACATTCAAGCACACGCGCACCTGATGCAATTATATCTGTAAGTGCACCGCAGTCTGCAAGCATTGCAAGAACTTGCTTGGAACCGGGTGAGATAGAAAGACTCACATCTGGCGATATCGTTTTACCCTTAAGCATTTTTGCGACTTTGAGCATATCAAGAAGCGATGAGTTTGTACAAGAACCGATACAAACCTGATCAACCTTAGTTCCCTTGAGCGAAGAAACAGTCACAACATTGTCCGGCATATGCGGTTTTGCAATAAGTGGTTCGAGTGTTGACAGGTTAATATCAATTATGCGGTCATACTCAGCATCTTCATCGCTTGAAAGCGGAACATAATCTCCCTCTCTGCCCTCTGCCTTTAAAAATTCGCGTGTGGTTTCATCGGATGGGAAAATAGATGTGGTAGCACCAAGTTCAGTACCCATATTAGTGATGGTTGCGCGTTCAGGTACCGAAAGTGTTTTAACACCCTCACCGCCCCATTCAATAATAGAACCAACGCCGCCCTTAACAGAAAGGATACGCAGTATTTCAAGGCTTACATCCTTTGCTGTAACAAAGGGGCGAAGTTTACCTGTAAGATTTACCTTTATCATTTTAGGCATAGTTATATAGTATGCACCGCCGCCCATTGCAACTGCAACATCAAGACCGCCTGCACCAAAGGCAAGCATACCAATACCGCCGCCTGTGGGGGTATGGCTGTCTGAACCTATAAGCGTTTTACCCGGAATGCCAAAGCGCTCAAGATGTACCTGATGGCATATACCGTTACCCGGACGAGAAAAATAAATACCGTGTTTTCTTGCAACCGACTGAATATAACGGTGATCATCAGCATTTTCAAAGCCGGATTGTAATGTATTATGATCAATATAAGCAACTGAACGCTCAGTCTTTACACGGTCAATACCCATTGTTTCAAACTCAAGGTAAGCCATAGTACCGGTTGCATCCTGTGTAAGAGTCTGGTCAATACGAAGCGCTATCTCGCTACCGACTTTCATCTCACCGCTTACAAGATGTGATTTTATTATTTTCTGTGCTATTGTAAGTCCCATTTATTTATTCTCCTTATTCAGTATATTGTCGCGCGCATTTTTTACATGCTGAATAGTAAGCCGCGCCGCCATTTCACTGTCGTGGTTCGCAAGAGCCGCATAAATTTCTTCGTGCTCAGTGACTGAACTTTTTGCCCTACTGTGCACTTTAACTGACGCTTTGCGGAATTTTATCATTTTTTTATGTATCGGTGAAAGCGTATCATAAAACGCCTTACTACCACTGTAAAGATACAACAAATCATGAAACTGCGAATCAAGATTTTTAATATTGTCTGAATTATCGCCCTCTGTTTTATCAGCATAATACTTCTGTAACTCCAAAGCAGCGCGCATTTTCTCAAGTCCGCTGTCGGTAATATTAACAGCTGTACGAGCCGCAACAATTCCTTCAAGCTGCATACGTATCTCATACATATCAGCAAGATCATCTGTGGATATGCCAATAACTACTGCACCGCGCGTTGTTTCCTCAATTATATGCTCCTGTTCAAGCCTTCGAAGCGCCTCACGAATGGGTGTACGTGAAACACCCAGTGTCTCGGAAAGCTTCATTTCGGTAAGTACATCACCGCGTGAGTATTTACCAATCAGTATATCGTGCTCAAGCTGCTCAAATATCTGATCGGCAATTGAAATACTTTTATGTTCTCTCATATTTATACCCTCTTAAATTTACCGTTTGAAAACTCTTCAATTTTTGTTTCCAACTCATCGGTAGAAAGTGAAGCGGTTCTACCGTCCTCATACTCTTTATCAACCCACTCCTTAATTTTAATGACAAGCGGATCGCGTTTATCAATAAGTTCATCTCCTGCAAGATCATAATTCTGATTTATCCAGTACGCAATACCTGCAAGACCTGAAGTTTTACTTATCATAACAGAAGCAGGTCTGTTAAGGAACTTTTTGGTATTGAATATATTGTATATTTCCTCATCCTTTAAAAGCCCATCAGCGTGTATACCTGCACGTGTGACATTAAAGTTTTTGCCGACAAAAGGCGTCATAGGAGGTATTTTATAACCCATATGTGTTTTAAAATATTCTGCTATCTCGGTAATTACCTGCGGATTCATACCATCAAGTGAACCGCGTAGTGATGCATACTCAAACACCATTGCCTCAAGCGGTATATTGCCTGTACGTTCACCAATGCCAAGAAGTGAGCAGTTAACGGCAGATGCACCGTAAAGCCACGCAGTAGACGCATTTGCGACCGCTTTGTAAAAATCATTATGACCATGCCATTCGAGCAGTTCGCTCTTAACATCAGCATAATGTTGGAGTCCGTAAATAATACCCGGAACACTTCTGGGCAGAGCAACCTCTGTATACGGTACACCGTAACCCATTGTGTCACAAGCACGGATACGCACAGGAATTTTTGCCTGCTTTGATAAGCGCATAAGTTCATTTACAAACGGTACAACAAAACCGTAAAAATCAGCACGTGTTATATCCTCAAGATGACAACGCGGCATAACACCTGCATCAAAAGCATCCTTTACTGTAGCAAGGTAATGGTCAAGCGCCTGCTTACGCGTCATTTTAAGCTTTTTAAAGATATGATAATCCGAACAGCTGACAAGGATACCTGTTTCACGGATTCCAAGGTCCTTTACAAGTTTGAAGTCTTCACGCGTTGCGCGTATCCACGTTGTAATCTCAGGAAACTTGAGCCCCAGATCCATACAGCGCGCAAGCGCCTCCCTGTCCTTTTTACTGTATACATAAAACTCTGACTGACGGATGATACCGTACGGTC
>JAZUOQ010000216.1:0-2378 GCA_045604775.1 Eubacteriales bacterium | reverse complement strand
GTTACTTACCTTGATCCTACGGGATCGCAGATAGGGAAAAAGGAAAGTATCGCCGATACCGCGCGCGTTCTCGCCGGCATTTATGACGGTATCGAGTACCGTGGCTACGGACAAGAGATTGTTGAGGAGCTAGCAAAATATTCAAAGGTACCGGTTTGGAATGGCCTTACAAATGAATTTCATCCCACTCAGATACTTGCGGATTTTCTCACTATTAAGGAACATTTTGGAAAACTTCAAGGCATTAATTTTGTCTATCTCGGTGACGCGCGTTACAATATGGGTAACTCCTTAATGGTTGGTTGCGCAAAAATGGGACTTAACTTTACTGCTTGCGCACCGAAAAAATATTTTCCCGATAAAGAACTTGTTGATAAGTGTCTTGAGATAGCAAAAGAAACAGGTGCTGAAATAAAGTTTGAAACCGATCCTATCAAGGCTACGAAAAATGCTGATGTTTTGTACACTGATGTATGGGTCTCAATGGGTGAACCTGTTGAAGTGTGGGCAGAACGAATAAATGATCTGTCACCATATCAGGTAACAACAGAACTGATGAATAATGCGGCCGACGGTGCTGTGTTTATGCATTGTCTTCCGGCATTTCACGATCTGAATACAGGTATCGGTAAAGAAATGGGAGAAAAATTCGGCCGTGACAGTATGGAGGTCACAAACGAGGTGTTTGAAAGTAATTCCTCTATTGTATTTGACGAAGCAGAAAACAGGATGCATACCATAAAGGCAGTAATTTCTGCAACTATATAAAGAAAAAAATAACAGATTCGAATGAGTCTGTTATTTTTATAAATTGTAATTGTATTTATTTAGTGAGCGGTATTGTAATGCTTCATAAATGTGTTTTTTATCAATTTCCTGTGAGCCATCTAAATCAGCTATCGTTCTTGCTATCATAAGTATTTTGTTGTATCCACGTCCTGTCAGATTAAGTTTGTCAAAACTGTTTTTTAATATCTCGCTCGCTTCGTTTGTTAAAATACAAAACTGTTTGATCAGTTTCGGTGTGAGGTCAGAATTTTTGTATATCCCTGTACCTTTGTACCTTTTGAACTGAAGCCTTCGTGCTGTTAGTACACGCTCTCTTATTACAGCTGATTTTTCAGCTTCACTGTTAGAACTCATTTCGTCATAAGGCACAGCCGGAACATCAATGTGAATATCTATTCTGTCAAGCATTGGACCTGATATGCGTGAACCGTATTTTGCAATTTGAGACTGTGTACAGGTGCAGGGTCTTGTAGGATGTCCAAAATATCCGCATTTACAAGGATTCATAGCGCATACAAGCATAAAGTTAGATGGATAATCAACACTTCCTGATGCACGTGATACTGTTATTTTTCCTTCTTCCAGCGGAGTTCGCATACTGTCGATGGCTTTCGGCTGAAATTCTGGAAACTCATCCATAAACAGAATTCCGCAATGCGCAAGGGATATTTCGCCTGGTTTTGGGTTTCTGC
The DNA here is from genome assembly GCA_045604775.1 of Eubacteriales bacterium. Classification (GTDB taxonomy): domain Bacteria; phylum Bacillota; class Clostridia; order Oscillospirales; family QAKW01; genus RGIG9041. The sequence continues at coordinate 897 of JAZUOQ010000216.1, read as the reverse complement.
CTCCACCGCATAAAGCTGCATCACTTATTGTGTGATGAGGCGAGCGGAACGGTCGTTTATTTATAAGTCCTTTTCCATCAAGCTTATTTGCCACTGAGTATATGCGTGTACATTCAATTGCTTCTTTGAACGAAAGTGGCGGAAGTATTGTAGGAAATCTTTTTGCAAGCATGCTCTTACCGCTTCCGGGTGGTCCTATCATGAGTACGTTGTGTCCGCCTGCCGCAGCAATCTCAAGTGCTCGTTTTGCAATATATTGACCTTTGACATCGGCCATATCGTCGTCAAAAAAAGATTCACACTCTACCTGATACTTTTTTATTTCGAGTGGTTGTATTTTGTTTTCACCAATAAGATGTGAAAGTAATTGACGTACAGTCTTAATAGGGTAAATATTGATCCCGTCAATATACTGAGCCTCTGTCGCATTATCGAAAGGTATATATATTGAATGAATTCCGCATTTCTTGGCTTCTATTACCATTGAAAGTATGCCGCTGGTCTGACGTATATCTCCTATGAGAGATAACTCGCCGACAAAAGCACATCCGTCTATTGAAAAATCAAATTCACCGGATGATTTTAAAATGCCTAAAAGTATTGCAAGGTCAAAGGCAGAGCCTTCTTTGCGCACACTGGCTGGTGCAAGATTAACCGTTATCCGCCTTGAAGGAAAAACAAATCCCGAATTTTTATAAGCACTTCTTACGCGTTCTTTTGATTCTTTAACGGCAATGTCAGGCATACCTACTGTTTCAAAAGAAGGCAGACCGAGTGCAATGTCAACCTCAACATCTACTTTAAAGGCATCTATGCCTCTTATACCGAATGATGTTATTCTATTTACCATTTTATCACCGCTTTGCGTTTTTAACTAATTTTAACTCAAAATCATAG
>JAZUOQ010000215.1:0-8292 GCA_045604775.1 Eubacteriales bacterium | reverse complement strand
GTGTAACTATGGTGCAGAAGACTCAGATTCCTGAGACCAACGCAGCTTATGATGCTGCTGTTGAACTTATTGAGACTGAGGACTGTGACATCATATTCGGTGACAGCTTCGGTCACGAGCCGTATCTTATAAAAGCAGCTCAGGAGTATCCCGAAGTTGAGTTCTGTCACGCAACAGGTACACAGGCTCATACAAGCGGTCTTGACAACATTCATAACGCTTTTGCTTCTATCTACGAAGGTCGTTATATGGCAGGTGTAGTTGCAGGTATGAAGCTCAACGAAATGATAGCTGCAGGCAAAATCACTGCCGAAACCGCTAAAATGGGTTATGTAGGTGCATTTACATTCGCTGAAGTTATCTCAGGTTACACTTCTTTCTACCTCGGTGCTAAATCAGTTTGCCCCACCGTAACAATGGATGTTAAATTCACAGGTTCTTGGTACGATGAGGAAGCTGAAAAACAGGCTGCTCAGGCTCTTATCGACGGTGGCTGCGTACTTATAAGCCAGCACGCTGACTCAATGGGTTCACCTACTGCTTGTGAAAATGCAGGTGTACCCAATGTTTCATACAACGGTTCTACAGCTGCTGCATGTCCCGAAACATTCCTTGTTTCTTCACGTATCAACTGGATACCTTACTTCGAGTATATGATTACTCAGGTTAAAAACGGCGAAGCAATTGATGCTGACTGGACAGGCTCAATCGAGACAGGTTCTGTTGTTCTTACCGATCTTGGCAAAAACGTTGCAGAAGGTACTGCTGATAAACTCAAAGAAGTTGAAACCGGCTTAAAAGATGGTACTATCAACGTATTCGATACTGCTAACTTCACACTTAAAGTAGATGTTGAAAAAGGTGTTAATGCTAAAGCTACTGTTGATGAAAACGGTAAACTTACAAACTACAACGCAGACGTTGACTTTGATGAAGCTTATGCAGGTGATACAGAAGTTGTTGAAAACGGTATCTTTATGGAATCTAAATTCCGTTCAGGTCCTTATTTCGATATCGAAATCGATGGTATCACACTTCTTGACCGTAATTACGGCTAAAAAATAATATGGCGGGGCGCAAGCCGCCCCGCCTTCATTAATTTTGAATACGGCGCTGTCATGGGCAGCGCCGTATTGAGAATTAATGAAAGAGAGGACAACGGGTGTCAACACAGGTAGCTATTGAACTAAAAAACATTACCAAGACTTTCGGTAAAGTTACGGCAAGCAAAAATGTTTCATTCAGTGCCTGCCGCGGCGAAATTTTGTCCATACTTGGCGAAAACGGCAGCGGTAAAACCACACTTATGAACATTATTTCGGGAATTTACTTTCCTGATGAGGGACAGGTTTTTATTGACGGACAAGAGGCTGTTATCACCTCACCAAAGGACGCTTTTGATTATAAAATCGGTATGATTCATCAGCATTTTAAGTTGGTGGATGTATTTAGTGCAACAGAAAACATCGTTTTAGGGCTGGAGGAAAAGGGTAAATACGACCTTAAAACCGCAGAAAAACGTGTATCAGAAATTTGTGAACAATATGGCTTTGAAGTGGACGCTAAGAAAAAAATATATACAATGTCCGTTTCTGAAAAACAGACAGTAGAAATAGTAAAGGTTCTGTACAGAGGTGCAGATATCCTTATTCTTGACGAACCCACTGCCGTTTTAACACCACAAGAAACGCAAAAGCTGTTTAATGTACTTCGCCGTATGCGTGATGATGGCAAATGTATCATAATAATCACTCACAAACTCCACGAGGTACTTTCACTTTCTGACAAAGTCGCTGTTTTGAGAAAAGGTGAGTATGTCGGCACTGTAAATACAAGCGAAACAAACGAAAGCGAGCTTACCGAAATGATGGTAGGCAAAAAAGTCACGCTTAACATTGACAGAAGTGAACCGAAAAATACCGAAGACAGACTTACCGTTGAACATATCAGTTGTATCGACAGAGAAGGTTCAATCGTTCTTGATGATGTATCATTCGTTGCAAAATCGGGTGAAATTCTCGGTATTGCCGGTATTGCGGGAAGCGGTCAGCGCGAACTGTTGGAATCTATTGCAGGCCTTCAGCATTTAACGCAGGGCGATATATATTATCACAACCCCAAAACCGGTGTTACTGATGATCTTCGCGACAAAACGCCTGTTCAGATACGCGACCTTGGTGTACGCCTTTCTTTTGTACCTGAGGACAGACTGGGTATGGGACTTGTCGGAAATATGGATATTATTGATAATATGATGCTAAGAAGCTATCGTAAAGGTCATAGTGTCTTCCTTGAGCGCAAAGCACCTAAGGATCTTGCAGAAGATATAATAAAACGGTTGGAAGTGGTAACGCCATCCGCCTCAACGCCTGTCCGCCGTCTTTCAGGCGGTAATGTACAGAAGGTACTTGTTGGCCGTGAGATCGCTGCATCGCCCACAGTACTAATGGCTGCATATCCCGTAAGAGGACTTGATATAAACTCATCATATATGATATATAACTTGCTCAATGAGCAAAAAGAAAAAGGAGTCGCAGTAATCTTCGTTGGCGAGGATCTTGACGTACTTCTTGACTTATGCGATCGTATTATGGTAATAGGCTCGGGCAAAATAACAGGTATCGTTGATGCACGCACAGCAACAAAAGAAGAAATCGGTATACTTATGACAAAAACAGACAACGGGGGTGAAGTATAATGGCTGAGAAAACTTATACCAAGCACAGCCGTGATCCGCTTTTTCATATTGCAAAGCGTTCAGATATGATTTGGTGGCAAGCGTGGCTGGTACGAATAGCCGCCATCATTTTAGGCGTAATCGTCATCGGCATTGTATCCGTACTTCTCACCGGTGAAAATATCGGAGAAGTCTACAGTATAATGCTTCGCGGTACTTTTGGTCGTCTGTTTGAAGGTAAAACCAGTCTATTGTGGCGTTTTTTACAGCAGACTGCAATTCTGCTCTGCCTTTCGCTTGCGGTAACACCTGCATTTAAAATGCGATTTTGGAACTGCGGTGCAGAAGGACAAGCACTTATCGGCGGTCTTGTTGCAATGGTGCTTATGGTTCAGTACGGCGGTAAAATACCGGATCCTGCACTTATTGTAATAATAGCAATCGGAAGTATCCTTGCAGGTGCAATTTGGGGTGTTATACCCGCTGTATTTCAGGCCCTTTACAAAACTAATGAAACCTTGTTCACACTTATGATGAACTATGTTGCGACACAGGTAGTTGCATATTATGTATACCTTACCGGCAAAGGTTCAGGTACTATTCAACCCGTAAAATTCGGTAATCTGCCTGTTATCGCTAATCAGCCCTATCTGCTTAATATTCTTATCGTAGTTGTAATTATGATTGCAATGTTTATATATCTTAAGTACAGCAAACACGGCTATGAGGTAACAGTTGTAGGCGAAAGTCATAACACAGCAAGATATGTAGGCATCAATGTCAAAAAGGTAATCATTCGTACAATGCTTATATCGGGTGCTATCTGCGGCATTGCAGGTATGCTTCTTGTGTCCGGCACTGATCACTCAATAAACACAAACACCGTAGGCGGACAAGGCTTTACGGCAATAATGGTATCGTGGCTCGGTCAGTTCAATCCATTTATAATGGCAATTATGTCCGGTCTTATTGTATTCTTACAAAGCGGTGCAGGTAAAGTAGCCGATTCATTCTTTCTCAACAGTTCGTACGCAGATATCGTTTCGGGTATCGTAATACTGTTCCTTGTCGGCTGTGAGTTCTTTATCCGCTACACAGTCAAATTCCGTCATTCAAAAAAGGAGGGTGAAGTATGATAACTGCATTTATCCGAAGTGCCATACCGCTTGGTGTTCCGCTATTATACGGATCTACAGGTGAAATCGTAACCGAAAAATCGGGTCATCTCAACCTCGGTATCCCCGGAATTATGTATGTCGGCGGTATCAGCGGTGTTATCGGCGCGTTTTTATATGAGCTTTCCTGCGGTAATGACATTGCTAATATGAACCCAATTCTTGCAATAATCATACCGTTTTTCTGCTCGCTTATCGGTTCTACTCTTATGGGACTAATCTACAGTTTTCTTACCGTTACACTGCGCGCAAATCAAAACGTTACAGGTTTGGCAATTACTACTTTCGGTATCGGAATAGGTAACTTTTTCGGCGGATCACTTATTAAGTTGGTTGACAGTGATATGCCTTCTATTATACTTACAAAAACAAGTTCATTCTTCCGCACAAGCCTACCATTTGCTAACAAGCTTGGCTGGTTTGGTGAGATATTTTTGTCACATGATTTTCTGACTTATCTTTCAATTATAGTGGCGCTTATCGTATCTTTTATATTAAACCGTACCCGAGTCGGTTTAAATCTACGAGCAGTAGGTGAAAATCCAGCCACAGCAGATGCTGCCGGTATCCGTGTTACACTTTACAAATATACCGCAACCTGTATAGGAAGTGCAATTGCAGGTCTTGGCGGTTTGCAGTATGTTATGGCATATGCCAACGGCGTATGGTCTAACGATGCGTTTGGTGATCGCGGTTGGATGGCTATAGCTCTTGTTATATTTGCATTATGGAAACCCAAAATGGCTATCTTCGGTTCATTTCTTTTCGGTGCACTGTGTAATGCCAACAACTATATTCACGGTTTAGGCAGTGCAACACAGGAACTGTTTAAAATGCTGCCATATGTAGTAACACTTATTGTGCTTATTATCACAAGTATGCGTAAAAAGCGTGAGCATCAACCTCCGCAGAGTCTGGGTCTTCCTTATTTCAGAGAGGACAGATAATAAATGTACCATGTTGAAGACTATGATATAGCTGTTATCGGTGCAGGCCACGCAGGTATTGAAGCAGGTCTTGCTGCTGCACGTCTTGGCTGTAAAACCGCAGTTTTTACTATAAATATGGATGCCGTTGGTAATATGCCTTGCAATCCATCTATTGGCGGTACTGCAAAAGGACATCTTGTTTGTGAAATAGATGCAATGGGCGGCGAAATGGGTAAAGCAGCAGACGCTACCTTTTTACAAAGCCGTATGCTAAATCTCGGCAAAGGTCCTGCCGTTCACTCACTGCGTGTTCAGTCAGACAGACGTGCTTACTCGCAGTATATGAAAAACGTTCTTGAATGTACTGAAAATTTATCTCTTATACAAGCAGAAATAACCGATATCATAACAGAAAACGGTACTATCACAGGTGTTGTAACTCATCTCGGTGCTCAGTACGGTGTAAAAAGTGTTATTATAGCCAGCGGAACATTTCTTAAAGGCACTATCATAATAGGTGACTCCTGTATTGAAAGCGGTCCCGATGGAATGTTTGCTGCAACAAAACTATCAAATTCGCTTAAAAAACTGGGCGTATCATTAAGGCGTTTTAAAACAGGTACACCTGCACGAGTTAATAAACGCTCAATAAACTTTGACGGACTTGAAGTTCAAAAGGGTGATGACGATATTGTCCCCTTTTCTTTTGAAAATGATTATATCGGTGAAAATCAGGTAGTTTGCCACCTTACCTATACAAATGAACAAACGCATAATGTGATCCGCAATAATATACATCTTTCTCCTCTTTACAGCGGTATGATAAAAGGTGTCGGGCCGCGCTATTGCCCCAGTATTGAAGACAAAGTAATGCGCTTTGCAGATAAAACAGCCCATCAACTGTTTATCGAACCGTGCGGAAAACATACACAGGAAATGTATATTCAGGGCTTGTCCTCATCGCTGCCTGAATTTGTTCAAAGAAAAATTTTGAAAACTATAAAAGGTCTTGAAAACGCACAAATAATGCGCGTTGCGTATGCCATTGAATATGACTGTGTAGACCCGTTAGAGTTATATCCCACTCTTGAGTTTAAAAATATACCCAACCTTTACGGTGCCGGTCAGTTTAACGGATCATCTGGTTATGAAGAAGCAGCAGCACAAGGTCTTATAGCAGGTATCAACGCTGCAAGGAAAATCAAGGGAATGCCGCCGGTAATACTTGACAGGGCATCCAGCTACATTGGAACACTGATCGATGACCTTACCACAAAGGGCACTCCTGAACCGTATAGGATGATGACATCCAGAAGCGAGTATCGTCTTATATTAAGACAGGACAATGCTGATCTTCGTTTAACACCTCTTGGTCACGATATTGGTCTTATAAGTGATGAGCGTTACAATAAATTCCTTATTAAAAAGCAACAAATAGAAGCAGAAACCGAACGACTTAAAACTGTCAGTGCGACACCTAAAAACGAGCAACTGCAAAAAATACTGGAATACAAGGGCACACCGGCGCTTAAGACAGGTGCCAAACTTTATGACTTATTATCACGTCCGCAGATAGAATATGATGATCTTACCTGTGCCGATCCCGACCGTCCCATTCTACCTAAGAACGTGACCAAACAGGTTGAAATATCTATAAAATATAAAGGTTATATTGAAAAACAGCTTGCTGCAGCACGCGAATTTATGCGCCTTGAAAAGAAGCTTATTCCTACAGATATTGATTATGACAATATTTTAGGGTTACGGATTGAGGCTCGTCAAAAACTTTCCCAAATGCGCCCAATAAGCATCGGTCAAGCAGGCAGAATTTCCGGTGTCAGCCCTGCAGACATCGGCGTACTTATGATTTATCTTGAACAAAAGGAGAGAGCGGCACGTGAAAAACGAGATTAAAACTCTTAAATCACTGCTTGAAAAAGAAACTATATCGCTTGGTGACGATTTTGAAAATAAACTTTTGACTTTCAGCGAATACTTTCTTGAAACAGCCAAGACCCTTAACCTCACCGCGATAAAAGAACCTCACGATGTTATGATAAAGCATTACTATGACAGTATCTGTCCGTTAAAGTACGGCTATATTAAAGGAAAAGTGATAGATATAGGCTGTGGCGGCGGGTTTCCGTCAATGCCCCTTAAAATTGCAAATGACAGCCTTGATCTTACACTTCTTGACTCGCTGAAAAAACGGCTTACATTTTTAGATAACGCTATTAATTTGGTAGGACTTACAAATATAAGAACACTTCACGCACGCGCTGAAGAGAAAGGTCGCGCGCCAGAAATGCGTGACAGTTTTGATACAGCAGTATCACGCGCTGTGGCTTCCCTTCCTCTTTTGTGTGAACTGTGTCTGCCATTTGTAAAAGTGGGTGGTCATTTTGTTGCCTATAAAGCGGACGCGGATGAGGAACTGAAACAGGCACAAACAGCCATAAAAAAGCTTTCGGGCGAAATTGAAGATATAATTACCTACAAACTTCCCGAAAATATGGGTACGCGTACACTTGTTGTTATTAAAAAAATTAAACCTACCCACCCAATTTACCCCCGAAGCACGAAAAATATGTCAAAAGGTCCCATTGTATAACACTTTTGGAAGTTATTTGACGAACGGTAATATTTGACATATAGGTGATGGTAATGGTATCATTTAATCAGAAACGGAGATTAAATGATGCCATTTTTATTTAGCAAAACAGAAAACAGACAAACGGTATTTTTACCGATCGACAGTATACATCCCTCGCCTCACCAGCCACGGCGTTTGTTTTCGGACAAGCAGCTTGATGAGCTTTCGCAATCTATAAAGGCTCACGGTATACTTCAACCGTTATTGTGCTTAAAAGATAATAGCGGTTATACTGTAATTGCAGGTGAAAGACGACTTCGTGCAGCACGGCTTGCGGGACTTTCTGAAGTACCGGTAATACTACTTACCAAAACTGAGCGTGAGTGTGCCGAAATAGCGCTTATTGAAAACATTCAGCGAGAAAATCTTACTTTTTTTGAAGAAGCCGAAGGGTTTCAAAGATTAATTGACGAATTCGGGTTCACACAAGCAGACATTGCAAAAAGCATCTCAAAAAAACAATCAACCGTTTCTAACAAGCTTCGCCTTTTAAAATTACCTCAAAGCGCACGTGTTATCATTTGCGCCAACGGTCTTACCGAAAGGCACGCAAGGCAACTGCTTCGTATACGTGACAGGGATATGCTATATTCAGTGCTTGATTATGTTGTTACTAAAAATCTTAATGTAGCACAAACTGAAAAGTATATAACCGAACGACTTACACCGCCGCCTATACCGCAAAGAAGCATCAGAGTGCGTGATGTGAGAATATTTGTCAATACACTTAATAAAGCAGTTGACCTTATTAAAAAATCGGGTATCAAGCCTGTTTGCGAATTGTGCGAGCGTGACATCCTATGTAGTAAAAGGCTTCCGTATGGTTCAGGATGTAAAACCGGGCGGAATCTTCATGAT